>CAUONQ010000061.1:0-6772 GCA_963456995.1 uncultured Campylobacter sp.
CTAAATTTAGCGAAATTCTAAAAACTTATAAAATCAAAGAGCTTATCTACGCAAATACTCCAGGTAGCTTCATGGGCATGAAGGTAAGCTACGTGATATTGCGCACGCTTAGCATCGCTCTTGATGTGCCGCTGTACGCCATCAGCGGCTTTGAGCTAAGCGGCTTTGGGCCGATCAGAGCGAATAAAAACTTCAGCTACGTTTACGATCGCGGCGAAATCAGGATGAAAAAATGCGCCCCCGCTGCGCTATCTTTGCCGCAGGATTTATCGGTTTTAAATAAAAGCGATGATATACTTCCAAATTACATCATAGAAGCGGTTTAGGAGAAAGCTTGATTATAAGAATTCCTGCGACGAGCGCAAATTTAGGCCCCGGTTTCGACGCACTCGGCCTTAGCCTAGGGCTATTTAACGAAGTAGAGATTACCGAGCAGAAGTTTTTTTGCGTATCGCTTAGCGGCGAGGGCAGCGATAGAGCGTGGCTAAAAAAAGGCAATGCTTTTTTGAATATTTTCAATGAAATTTACAGAAAACTAGGCGGCGGGCAAGAGATAAATTTTAAATTTGCTTTTCACAACAACATCCCGTTTTCGCGCGGGCTGGGCAGTAGCTCGGCCGTGATCGTAGGCGCCATCGCAAGCGCTTATAAAATTTGCGGGTTTGAGATCGATCGCGCTAAGATTTTAAACACGGCGCTGGAATATGAAAACCACCCCGATAATATCGCGCCCGCAACGCTCGGCGGCTTTGTCAGCAGCGTCGTGGACGGCAAGACGGTTCGCACGCAAAAATGCGAAATTTCGCAAGATCTGCAAGCGGTCGTCGTTATCCCCGATACGCCGATGCCTACGAACGAATCGCGCGGCAGGCTGCCTAAGAGCTTTTCGATCAAAGATTGCGTTAGCAACCTTTCGCACGCGGCGTTTCTGAGTGCTTGCTTTATGCGACGCGACTACGACAGCTTGCGCTACGCCTGTATCGATAAGATGCACGAGCAGATGCGCATGGGCGTGCTTCCGCAGCTTTTTGGGGTGCGCGAGATCGCCTATGATAACGGCGCGCTTATGAGCTCGCTCTCGGGAAGCGGCTCAAGCTTTTTAAATTTAGCCTATAGATCCGACGCCGCAAAGCTTAAAGCCTGCCTTAGCGAAAATTTTAAAAACTTCCGCGTCGAAATTTTAGAGATCGACAACGGCGGCTTTAATATTGACTAAGAAAAATAAAGATATAATCGCATGAGCGAACCGATTAGGATGTGCGTTATTTGCAGGGGGCGTTTCGCCAAGCACGAGCTCCACGCCTTTTTGCAAAATTTTAAAAATATAAGCTCAAACAGACAATTTTATATTTGCGACGGTTGCATAAATCAAAAAGAGAAAATTTCAAAATATCTATCTAAATTTGCGTCTAGCGCAGATTTGGGACATATCAAGGAGAGGGTTTTAAATGGGTGTTCTGATTAAAGATATCGCGGACGAGCTTGGATACGCAAGCAAAGAGATAATCGAAAAAGCGCAGGAGATGGGCTTTAAGAGAGTAAAAACCGCGTCGAATAAAGTAAGCGAAGAGGAAGCTGCCGCTATTTACGATTATATTCAGACGGGAATTTTGCCGGGGAAAAAGTCAAAGCCTGCGAAAAAAAGCTCCGAAAAAGCGCAAGAAGACGAGAATAAGCCCGCTAAAAAACAGAGCGAAACTAAAAAAACCGCCAAAAAAGAGAGTCCTAAAAAGGCGGAAAGCTTAAAAGCTTCCGAATCCAAAGAGTCCGTGCAGAGCGTCAAAGAGCCTAGCAACGAAAAAGCGCGTACGCAAGAGCTCGAGGTAAAAACCGAAAAATCTCAAAATCAAAAAGAAGAAATTTCCCCCGCCCCGCAGGAGAAAGAGGAGAAGCAAAACGCCGTCTCAAAGCCTGCGCCGGTGCAGATAAACAGCGGCGATAGCATCGCTAGCGAGAGCTTGCAAAAGCGCCGCGGCTTAGTCATAGTCAAAAAGAAAAAGGAAGTTCAGGCCCCGGCGGCACAAGATAGAACCGAGCCTAGGCGCGAAAAGATAAGTGCAAGCTTGGAGGCGATCTTCTCAAACGCTGAACTAAATTTGAAAAAGAAAAAGATCGAAAAGAAAAAAGCTCCCGCGGCTAAAAAAGAGGACGCCCTTAAAATTGACATTATTCCTGATCACGAGATGGCGGATATCGTCATCGAGGACGAGGATGTCGTGGTAATGCCCGATTTCACCGTCAAACCGATCCAAACTGAAAACCGCACCAAAAGTAAAAACCAACCTAATATTTATCGCGCCTCGCAGAATCAAATTTTTAGTAGCGAAGGCGGCATAAGTCGCGGCGGTCGCAAAAAGCATAAAAAAGCCCCTCGCGAGCAGGGTAGTGAAATCGTAAGCTCTGTAAATATCCCAAAAGAGATTCGCGTCTATGAGTTCGCCGATAAGATCAAAAAGCAGCCTAGCGAGATCATCGGCAAGCTATTTGCGCTTGGAATGATGACGACGAAAAACGACTTTTTGGACGAGGATGCGATAGAAATTTTAGCAAGCGAATTCGGCATTGAGGTAAATATCATCGATGAGGCGCAGGAGTTTGATTACATCAAGGCTTACGAGGACAGCGAAGGCGAAGAAAATTTAATCGCTAGAGCGCCTGTCATTACCATCATGGGGCACGTCGATCACGGCAAAACGAGCCTGCTTGATTATATCCGAAACTCTCGCGTCGCAAGCGGCGAAGCGGGCGGTATCACGCAGCACGTAGGCGCGTATATGGTCGAGAAAAACGGCAGGAAGATCACCTTCATAGACACTCCTGGTCACGAGGCCTTTACTTCGATGCGCGCGCGCGGAGCCGAGGTTACCGATATCGTAATTATCGTAGTGGCGGCAGACGACGGCGTCAAGCCTCAGACTAAGGAGGCCATAGCGCACGCCAAGGCCGCAAACGTGCCGATTATCATCGCGATAAATAAGATGGACAAGCCTAATGCCAATCCCGATCTCGTAAAAACGGGGCTTGCAGAGCTTGACATCATGCCTACCGAGTGGGGCGGCAGCTACGAGTTCGTGCCGATCTCCGCAAAGACGGGCGATGGAATTGAAAATTTATTAGAGATCGTGCTTTTACAAGCCGATCTTTTGGAGCTCAAAGCAGATCCTAGCAAGCAGGCTAAAGCAACCATCATCGAAAGCTCCCTTCAAAAAGGCCGCGGCGCCGTTGCCACCGTCATCGTACAAAACGGCACCCTGCACGTCGGTGATACCGTCGTAGCGGGTATCGCGTACGGTAAGGTGCGCGCGCTTAGCGACGATAAGGGTAGAGCGCTAAAGCAAATTTTACCGGGCGAATGCGGAGTCATCATAGGCCTTAGCGAGGTTCCGGGTGCCGGCGAGACACTTATCGGCGTTTCAAGCGATAAGGAAGCGCGCGAGTACGCGAGTAAAATTTACGAGCATCAGCGCCAAAAAGAGCTTAGCAAATCGACCAAGGTCACCATCGACGAGCTAAGCGCCAAGATCGCCGAAGGCTCGCTAAAAAGCCTTCCTGTGATTGTCAAGGCCGACGTTGCGGGCTCGCTGGAGGCTATCAAAGCAAGCCTTGAGAAGCTCCGCAACGACGAAGTCAAGGTCGATATCATCCATAGCGGCATCGGCGGTATCACGCAAAACGACATCGCCTTAGCAAGCGCCAGTGAAAACTGCGTGATCTTGGGCTTCAACGTCCGTCCTACGGGCGAGATCAAAGAGCTTGCCAAGGAGCGCGGCGCACAGATTAAGACCTACAACGTCATCTATAATCTAATCGACGATATCAAGGCGCTTTTGGGCGGTCTTATGAGCCCGATCATCAGCGAGGAGGCCTTGGGCCAGGCCGAGATCCGCCAGGTCATCAACGTGCCTAAGATTGGGCAGATCGCGGGCTGCATGGTTACCGACGGGCTCATCGCTCGCGGCGCGAAGATCCGTGTCATCAGAGAGGGCGTCATCGTTTTCGAGGGCAACGTCAGCTCGCTCAAGCGCTTCAAAGACGACGCCAAGGAAGTCGCCAAGGGTTTCGAGTGCGGAGTGGGTATCGAGGGCTACGACGATATGCGCGTGGGCGATTTTATCGAAAGCTACAAGCAAAAAGAGGAGCAGGCTACGATCGACTAATGCTTGCGAAATTCGCGTGGGCATTGGCTTCGTTTGCACGGCTTGCGGCTAAATTTTAAGTCGCGATCGCGCTTTGAAATTTTATGCTCGCAGAATTTGGGCGTGAAATTTCGTCTTTTAAATTTAGCGGCGGAATGCGCGAGCAAGGCTTTAAATTTTGTCGGCTTCTGCGCGAGGCTTTGTCGCGTAGCGCCAGTTTTAAAATTTTAATGTTTAGACTTTTTTTGCGGCGCGGCTGTGCGATCAAATTTTATTTTATGCCGCTTATTGGTCATAGATTTTTCGTGCGATTTAAATTTTAAATTTAATCGCAAAGTTGAAATTTTAAAGCGGCAAAATTTAGATTTCGCGCGGTATCGAAGCGCTTTTAAAATTTAAGATAAATTCTAAAGCAGCGCAGTGTGGGAAAAACAGCAGCGCGGCGGGCAGTGCGATTTAAAAATGACGCTGCAACGGCGCGAGGTTCTGTAACGGGCGCCAAGACAGTAGCGGATACGGTAAATAGCGACGCAGTAAGCGAGCGTAGCGCAAATAGGGTGCCGCCGCGCGCTGCATTTATTGCGCCGACAAGACGGGCAGCGTAGCAGCGAATATTAGGAGCCGTAACTAGCAGAGCACAGCGCAGAATAGCACCGTGTCTTGGCGCGGAAATATTTCTGCGGTAGCGGCGCAATTATGCGACGAGCTTTTGTATGCGAGCCATGAAATTCTCGTGCGATCTGCGTTTGAAATTTAAGCGTAAAAGCGCGCGGGCTAAATTTAAAAGTAAAATTTCAAAGCCGAACTTGCGCCTTTTAAAATTTAAAAGCGAAATTTTAAAAGGCGCAGTCGCTGTCCGCAATACCTGCGCGCAGCAAACCGCTCAGAATTTAAACGGATGCTTTGGCGCATCGCAAGCCGCGTCAAATTTAAACAGACCGCGTCGCCGCAGAACGGATATTCCGCCGTGCCGAAGCGAAATAGAATTCCGCGTTGCCGTCGCGAGACGGATGCGAGATAAAATTCTATGTCTCCGCAAGACGGACGCTCTGCTGCGACAAAGCAATAAAATTCCGTCATCGCAAGACGCAAAATAAAATTCCGTCGCCGCGCAATCTGCGGCGATTTAAGATAGCGAGGTAAAGATGAATCCGACCGAACTCAGAAGACTGCGCACGCAAAGCGTGCTAAAGCAACTCATCCCCGAAGCGCTCGCGAGCCTTGAGGACGAGCTTTTGCGCGGGCTGTGCGTCACCGACGTGGAGTGCAAGCGCGGGCGCTACGACGCGTTTGTGTATCTGGATAAAAACGCTTTCGACGAGCGTGAGCAGGAATTCGTGCTCGAAAAGCTCGGCCGCGTGGCGAGATATTTGCAAAACTTCTGCGCCGAGGCGGAAGGCTGGTACCGCTGCCCCGCGTTTCACTTCAAATTTGACGACCGCTTGGAGTATCAAAACAAAATGGACGATCTTTTTGATAAAATAGAGGAGGAGCTGCGCAAAAATGGTTGATTTAGAGGCTTTGGCGCGCGAGTGCGGCGTGCAGCTTTACGACGTGGAGACGGTGAGCGAAAACGGCAGAACGATCTATCGCATCAGTATCACGAAAGCGGGCAGCGTGGGGCTGGATGACTGCGAGCGGCTATCGAGGCTGCTTTCGCCGATTTTTGACGTGGAGCCGCCGCTTGAGGGCGAATGGACGCTGGAGGTCGGCTCGCCCGGGCTTGAGCGCAAGCTAAGCAAGCCACAGCATTTCGCAAACTCTGTGGGCGAGCTGGTGCGCCTAAGCTGCACGGACGGGCAGAAGCTAAGCGGCGAGGTGCTTGGCTGCGAAGGCGGCGTGCTTAGACTGCGTGCGGACGGCGGCGAGGTGAGCGTGCGACTTGACGAGATCAAAAAGGCGCGAACCTACGTGCAGTGGTAGCGGCGCGGATTTTAAAGCTCTGCGCGCAGGGCTTTGGGGTGCGGCGCCTAAGAAGCGCGAACTTAAATTTTTAAGCTAAAGCGACGAAGTTAATTTGCATTCGCCTTGCTCGCGCGCTTTTAAGTGTCGCTTCTATCGCGAGCGATGTACGGCTCGCGGCATCTTGCCTCGCTTTTTAATTTGGCGCGCGATATTCAGCGCGGCTTTCAAAAACACATGCCGCGCGCAAGTCTTTCGCGTTGAGCTTGATCGTATCGCACGAAAGCATTTTCGCGTTGCAATTGATCGCATGCGCACCGCGGCGAAACGCCGTTTCGCCAAGCTTTTTGCGCTTAGATTTGCGATTGTCGGCATGCGGTACGAATGTGCGGGCTACGGGTAGAGTGAAATTCGATAAATATTAGCCTTTCGCGCGGACGTGCCCGCAGTACCGCCTTGTTGCGTCGTATGGGCACGTGAGCATGTTAAATTTTAGATTTTTTAAATTTGCCGCTGTCGGTCGCTTTTGATCTCTCTCGGCGCTCGGCGCAAAATTTTAAGATTCCAGCGCCGCTCGCCTGTTTTAAAATTTACGTCGCGCCGATAAAAAGTAATTTTTCACGCCACCGGGCGGCGCTTTGGAATTTAAGATCGCTTCTGCTAAGAGGCAGATTTCTGCGGCAATTGCTGTTGCGCAAATTTTTAATTCCCATGCCGCGCGTGCCGTTTTGGAA
>CAUONQ010000062.1:0-6735 GCA_963456995.1 uncultured Campylobacter sp.
GAATTTTATTTATGAAAGAAATTCCGTTTCGCAAGAATCTGGTAAAATTCAAATTTCAAAGGAGCTAGATGCTTATTTTTCGCAGATGGCGTCGAAATTGCAAGCTCTATGGACGAAGTATCAAGCAGGTATTTCCGATGAGGCTAGAGTCCGCATAGAATTTAGCAACAATGGACGAGTTTTAAATTATCAAATTTTAGAGCTTGGGCGTAGCACAGAATTTAACCAAAAGCTAAGGAAATTTTTAGATGAGCTTCCTAAGCGAAGCTTTCCAAAATCACCGGATAATAAATCTCACACATTTGAAATGGTATTATCCGACGTAGCAAATTAAATTTAAGGAGAAAAGATGAAGAAACTACTTTTGATTCTTGCATTTTGTAGTAGCATTTTCGCGGCAGATGCGACTATGTCTATCGTAAACGAAGGGGTAAATCTACCTAAAATCGTCGTTCAAGATGCATCGAACCTTGCGAATTCAGAATTTGGCAACAAATTCTTTAAACTTATGGTGGGCGATCTAAAGGTCGGCGCGACTTTTGAAGTCAGCGACGAGTATCTACAAAGCAGCTACGATGCGGACGCTTCCAGCAATTTGGGTTCTAGCGGTGCCGCTCTTATCGTGCGCTACGCGGTAAGTGATAAAAGCTCGCCGATGAGCCTAAAAGCCAAAGTGCTCGAAGCAAACAGCGGCAGGGTGATGTACGAGAAGAGCTTTACGCTTTCAAATGCCGAGAAATATCCGTTTTTAGCCCATATGGCGGTATCTGAGATCGTCAAGCAGCTAGGGTACTCAAACGTCGATTGGATGAAGGAGATGATTTTGCTCTCTCGCTACACTTCGACGCGCGAGAGCGAGATCATGGTGGCTGACTATACGCTTACCTACCAGCAGGTGGTGCTTCGCGGCGGATTAAATATCTTCCCTAAGTGGGCAAGCGCAGCGCAGAACGAATTTTATTACACCTACTACGTCAATAAAAATACCCCTGCTATCTATAAATTTAATCTATCCAATGGCAGCAAGAGTAAAATTTTTACCGGTCATGGCATGACGATAGCTTCAGATGTAAGCGCCGACGGCAGAAAGCTTCTAATCACCAATGCGCCTAAAGATCAACCCGATATTTATTTATATGATATAGCCTCTGGTAGTGCTAAACAGATTACTGATTACGCTGGCATTGATGTAAATGGAAATTTTATCGACGGCGATTCGCGCGTGGCTTTTGTGAGCGATCGTTTAGGTTATCCGAACGTATTTGCCACTAGCATAAACGGCGGTAACGTTCAGCAGCTCGTCTATCACGGCAAAAATAATAACTCCATCAGCACAAATGGCAATTACGTTACTTACTCCAGTCGCGATGGCGGGGGCGGATTTAATATATATTTAATCTCTACTCAAACCGATATGATACGCCAGTTAACGGCTAGCGGCAAAAATATGTTTCCTAGATTTTCTAGCGATGGCGGCAGCATTATGTTTATCAAGCAAGACGGCGGCGGAAGCTCGGTAGGTATTATTAGAGTTAACGAGAATAAAAGTTTCCAATTTCCGTTAAGAGTGGGTAAAATTCAATCGGTTGATTGGTAAAATATTAAAAAATCTCGTGATATAATGACTTCAATTTTTTTTGAAAGGATAGAAAATGAAACATTTAGTTTTATCTTCGATAGCAGTTGCTGCTCTATTATTGAGCGGTTGTTCTAAAAAGACCCCAGAGGCCGATACTACAAGCACAAGTGGTGCAGATAGACTAGCTGCTTTGGCATCTCAGATCCAAAGTGAAGTTGGCACTGTTTATTTCGACTTTGATAAATTTAATATTAGAGCCGATCAGCAAGGCACAATCAATAATAACGCAGCTCTATTCAATCAAGCAGGCGCAGAGTCTCTAACTGTTAAAGTTGAGGGTAACTGCGATGAGTGGGGTTCTGATGAGTACAACTATGCTCTTGGTCTAAAGAGAGCTACTGCAGCTAAAGACGCATTGGTTGCTCAAGGCGTAAATGAGAGCAGAATTTCCGTAGTAAGCTACGGTGAGAGCAATATGGCTTGCACAGAGCATTCTAAAGAGTGCGACGCTCAAAACAGACGCGACGAATTCAAAGTTGGATTCTAATTTGAAATTTAAAAATTTCACAGTGGCGGCTCTTTGTGGAGTCGCCACTTTTTTAAATGCAGAAACTTCCGCATTTGATGCTGGCAATATTGATTCAGGTAGCTCTTACGGGTTAACTGAAAACGAACAAGTATTGCGCGATAACCGCAAGCGTATAAGCGAGATGCAAACTAGTGTAGATAATACACGCGAGAGCGTCGAAGGTTTGCGAAGCGTCCTTGAAGGAACAAGTTCTAAAATTTCGAACCTGGAAAACAGGGTAGCGGATCTAGAAATTCGTACTACGGGCAAAAGTCAAGGTAATAGCGAGCTAGATCAGATGAAACGAGATATCGCAACTATAAAAGCCCAAATCGCTGAAATTAATAAAAAATTAGGTAGCGGCAGTAGCGTAAAAAAAAACGCTGAATTAGACGCAGGCACTGCTTCAGCCCCTGCTAGTACAAAATCAGACTCCGATTTTAAATCAAAAGATCAGGCTTCGGTGTTGAAAGAGGCCGACGCTTTATATGCCAAAAAAGACTATTCGGGCGCAAAAGAGCGCTACGCCTATCTAGTATCCAAAAATTACAAGCCAGCAAAGGCAAACTATATGCTGGGCGAAATTTCATATTTTTCCGGCTCATACGCAGAAGCGATAAACTATTATAAAAAGAGCATCTCGCACAACGAGAGCCAAGACTACACCCCAAAGCTCCTCTATCACACTGCGATCAGCTTCGATAAGATCGGTGATAAAGACAGCGCAAATAAATTCTACAAAGCGCTAAAGGCTTCATACCCGGACTCTAAAGAAGCTAAAGCCGCGCCCACTAGATAACCTAAATTTAAATACAAAATCAAAAATAAAATTTTAAACAGGAGAAAAACTATGGCTAACAACCGAGTTATAAAGATGCATTATGAGCTTAAAGACGGTAAAACCGGCGAAATTTTAGAGTCAAATTTAAACTCCGACCCGATTGCCTTTCTTAGCGGCAAGGATCAAATCATCCAAAAGCTGGAAGATGAAATTTTAAATCTGCAAGCGGGCGAGAGCAAAACGGTTCGCATAAGCCCGAGCGACGGGGTCGGCGAGTATAAGCAGGACGCCGTGCAGATCCTGCCTAAAGAGCAGTTCGCTGGTATAGATCTGGTCGTGGGTATGGAGCTTTTCGGCCAGGCGGAGGATGGCGCGACTACCCGCGTGAGCGTCAAAGCTATCGGCGAGCAGGACGTCACCATCGACTTTAACCACCCATATGCAGGCAAGGAGTTGGAATTTAACGTAAAAATCGTCGAAAATCGCGAAGCGACGGCGGATGAAATTCTTACCGGGCAGCCGGAGGGTGCGCACAGCTGCGGCTGCGGACACGACCATCATCACGAGGGTCACGAGTGCTGCGGCGGGCACGGGCACGATCACGCGGGGGATCATAAATGCTGCGGAGGCCACGATCACGGAAAAGATCACGAGTGCTGCGGCGGGCATCACCACGAGCATTAGGATTTTTTATGAAATTTGCTTTTATCTTTCCAGGACAGGGCTGCCAAAGCGTAGGCATGGGCAGGGAGTTTTACGAAAACTCCGCTTCTGCGCGCGCGCTTTTGGATGAGGCTTCAGAATTTGCCGGCATCGATTTTAAAAATTTACTGTTTGAGCCTAACGACAAGCTTGACGTTTCGGAATTTACGCAGCCTGCTATCGCGCTAAATTCTATGATGGCGCTTGCGGCGCTGCAAGAAAGGCTGGATCAAGAAGAGCTTAACATCGCTCCGCAGTTTTTACTCGGACACTCGCTGGGCGAGTTTAGCGCACTAAGCGCCGCGGGAGGCATAGAGCCGAAGCAGATGTTAAAGCTAGTAAATATTCGCGGCAGGCTCATGCAGAGCGCCTGCGATGGCAAAGGCGCCGGAATGATGGTGATCTTAGCTCTTGCCGACGAGGCGGTCGAGAAAATTTGCGCGGATGCAAAGAGCGCAGGTAGGCAGGTTTGGGCAGCGAATTATAATTGCGACGGGCAGATCGTAGTTGCAGGCAAAAAAGATGATCTGGCCGCACTCGAGGGCGAGTTTAAAGCCGCGGGCGCAAAGCGCGCAATGCTACTAAATATGAGTGTAGCAAGCCACTGCCCTATGCTAGGGAGTGCTAGCGACGAGCTTTTAGAATTTTTGCGCCCTGCACTAAAAGAGAGCTTCGCCCCCGTCGTCGCTAACGCCACCGCGCGCGCATACAGGGCAAAATCCGAAGCGCTAGAGCTACTTAAAGCCCAGCTTATCAGCCCCGTGCTTTACAAGCAAAGCATCAAAAATTACGAGAGTGAGATGGACTGCTTCGTCGAGTTCGGCGCGGCGGTTTTAAAAGGGATAAACAAAAAGATCACGCAGAAGCCGACCTTCAGCATCACGGATCTTGCGAGCCTAGACGAGTTTTTGAAATTTGCAAAGGAGAATGGATGAAAGTAGCGATCTTAGGCGCTATGCCCGAAGAGATCGAGCCGCTATTGTCCGCACTGCGCGAGCGGGGCGTGAGCGTGGAGGCTACGGAGCATGCGAATAATAAATTCTACGCCGCCAAGCTTAACGGGCACGATCTAGTGATCGCATATTCGAAGATCGGCAAGGTAAATTCCGCCCTAACCGCTACGGTTATGATCGAGAAATTCGGCGCGCGCGCGCTCATTTTTACGGGCGTTGCGGGGGCTTTGAAGCGCGGCATTAAGATCGGCGAAATTTTATACGCCACCTCGCTCGTGCAGCACGATCTGGACATCACGGCGTTTGGGCATCCGCACGGATTCGTGCCTGGAAGTAAAATTTCAGTCCAAACCGACGCGAAGCTAAATTCCATAGCGCAAACCGTCGCCGAGCAGCTTGGCATCACGCTAAAATCGGGCATCATCGCTAGCGGCGATCAGTTCGTAAGTGGCGAGGAGCGCAAGAGCTGGATCGAGCGGACGTTTGATGCGAGCGCGGTCGAGATGGAGGGGGCGAGCGTGGCGCAGGTGTGCGACGCGCTGGGCGTGCCGTTTTGCGTGCTGCGCGCGATAAGCGACGAGGCGGGACACAAAGCCGAGTTTGACTTTGACGAGTTTATGGTAAAAAGCGCACAAACGAGCGCAAATTTCGTCCTAAAAATGATCGAAAGGTTATGATAAACCTCTCCAAAAAACTACTTCGTCGCGTCGGACAAACCAACGCCAAATACAAGATGTTCGAGCGCGGCGATAAAATTTTGCTAGCTCTTAGCGGTGGCAAAGACAGCATGAGCCTGGCGCACGTGCTGAAGCACTTCCAAAGCGTAAGCCCGCTAGATTGGGAGTTTAAAGCCGTTACCGTCACCTACGGTATTGGCGAGGACCTGCGCGAGATAAGCGCCCATTTTAAAGAGCAAGAGATCCCCTACGAGATAATCGATACTAAAATTTTTGAATTCGGCAAAGAAAAGATTCGCGCCAACACCACGTTTTGCAGCTTTTGCTCGCGTATGAGGCGCGGATACATCTACTCCTACGCGCTCGAACACGGTTTTAATAAGATCGCCATTGCCCACCACCTCGACGACGCTGCGGAGAGCTTTTTTATGAATTTTACCTTCAACGGCGCGCTTCGAACTCTCGCTCCGCGTTATGTCGCCGAAAACGGGCTTGTGATCATCCGCCCGTTCATTCTAGCGCGCGAGCGCCAAATCGCCGCCTGTGCTAGAGATAATGAGCTTCCGATCATGCGCGAGGAGGAGGTCTGCCCCGCGAAGCAATACGGCGGCAAGGAGCCTACCGCGCGCGCCGCTACGAAGGAGCTTTTGGCGCAGTACGAAAAGGCCCATCCGAGGTTTTTTATCAGCCTGCAAGCCGCCTTTGCCAACATCCACGAAGACACCTTTTTCGAGCCTAAATTTTAAAATTTAAACCGCGATGCTAGGATTAAAATTGCGCCTTTTTCGACATAAGAATTAAATTTTCGCTGCGAGGGTAAAATTTGTAGCGCAGAGGTAAAATCCTTGACGTCGTGCGGCAGAATTTGCTACGCTCTTGCTAGGTGGCAAAATTTATCGTTTAAATTTACGCGAATTCTATCTTTGTAAAATTTGGCGCGATCCCTCGTCGAGGCGAGCTAAATCTTACGTACAGCCCCCACTGCGTGGCTTTAGGCGGCAACTCTTACGGCGTCGCGAGCTAAAATTTATGCAAAGAGACTCTAGGCGGCAGAAATTCGTGCGGCGCGCCCGCGCCCTTTCGCCGCTATCAGCACTTGACGTTTTTGGCCTTGCTATCTTGCATCGAGCGGAAAAATTCCGCCTTGCTTAGCGGGACTTCGTCTAGATGAGCGCTTGCAAAATGCTGCAGACGACCCTCGTAATCCCCAAGCCCGATGAGCGGGGCAGGCGTCCGATCCGCCGCGATAAAAGCTTCGCCACGGCTCCCAAAGGCGCGAGCAGTTGCCCGTTACGTGCTCGAGCGGCTGCGTGAGAGCGGGCTGCGCCCTGCATTGCTTTTGCAAAACAGCCGCGGCTGTTTTCGGCGTCGCCCTCTCGTCTTGCTCAAAAGCCGCCCGTACCAAGCGGAGCCTTACGAGCAAGCGTTATGGGCTTGCAAAGCTCGCGCGAAAGATAGTTGTAGAAATTTTATTC
>CAUONQ010000063.1:0-6716 GCA_963456995.1 uncultured Campylobacter sp.
TTCGCGTAGCGCGGCGCGTCATCGCAGCGCCTGATATGCGCGGGTTTTGAATACGTAGGGCCGCATGATTTGTGGCGGGATTTCAAACATACGGCGGCAGCCTGTACTTTAGTGCGCCGAGCTGCGGCTATAAATTTAAACTACGCTTTGAAATTTTAAAAATTTTAACGAGAGCGTTGCGCACGGTTTAAGGCGAAAACCAATTATAAATTTAACTCCTATGCTATATTATTAGCGCATAGGCGAATATAAATATATCGCGGTATAATCCGAGAATTAAATTTTAAGGAGTAGGAAATGGCGTTTGAAAATGCTATCATCACTAAAGAGGATGATGAAAAGTACGGGTTGAGTAAAATTTTTTATCAATATAGTCCGTATCATGAAGAACTACCTAGAAATTTTGTTGTTGATAGACAAAAAGATATTTGGTTTCTTTTAATTGAAAGACTACCAAATGAAGGATATGATTATGGTTATGGGAGCAAAAAGCTATGGAGGCTTTATATTCAAGGAAATAATTTAGATATTCTTTTGGACTACGAATATGATCAAGAAGTGGATGGACGCAAATTTCAAAGGGTGTGGAAAATTATCGAGGTAAATGTTATAAATTCTATTATTCCAGATAATGAAGTTATTAAAATATTGAGAGATATTTTGATTGATTTTAAATTTAGACCAGGCTGGGAGGATAAGGATGATTTTAGTGTAGCATTAATAGATACGAGAAAGGAAAAATAAAGTGGCGTTTGTTGCGGAATATATTTCGAAAGAGGATATTGAGAAATATGGCGTTATTGACATAGTAAATAGCTCCAGAGCAAATTTTGGCGAACTCCCATTAGGCGATCAACGTATAGAGCAGCTTGATTGGGTCATCGATAGGCAGAGGAATATTTGGTTTATCTTTGTGTGTGATCCGCACTTACCGGATCCGCGAGATGGATTTACGGGTGAGGAGATTTATATTTTATGCTATAAGGGTAATGTTATCGAGCTTGATATAAGGCGAATTTATGACGAAACCACAAGTAAAATGCTAGTCGATAATCCGTTTTTTATCAAATATAAGCTAGAAAATATAAATTCTAGTATTGACGGAATTCCATTGGATGAGCTTTATAAAATTTTAAAAGAAGCTCTAACGGAATATGGTAATCGCGGTATTGACGGTAGAGAAAATTTACCAAAAGAGCATGAAGTCGTAACTTTTCTGCACGATTAAATATAAAGGATAAAAAATGACGAGTAAACAAGCTGATCAAAATTTAGCAGACATTGCAAGCGGCAAAGATGTGCAAGGGTAGCGGCACCGATGACGGTGCGAGCCCGAAACGCGATGCGTAAATTCAAAGCGAATTTTATCCAAAATCCAGCCGTGAGCGAGCCCGAGTGAAATTTCGCTCAAATGTCCAGCGCGCAAGAATTCGCTAGCGGGCGCAGACTATTTGTAAATTTTAAAATTTTACTCAAACGCCGAGCGTAGATTTAGATGCGGAATGATTTGCAGTTCTGCGGGCGATACGAAATCCTTTTTACGTAGCTTTTCTATCGCCGCGCGCGCGATCATAGCGGCGTTGTCGGAGCAAAATTTCATCGGCGCAAAAAGTATCTCGCAGCCCGCCCGCTCGCACAGATCCGTTAGAAGTCCGCGCAGGTGCAGGTTCGCGCTCGCTCCGCCCACGACGCCGAATCGCGTAAAGCGGCGCAGCTCAAAGATCCGCTGCAATTTATCGAGTATGTGCGCGCACGCCGCGTCCTCAAAGCAGCGCGCCAGATCGCGCATCGCCTGCTCATCTAGCTCGCCCGCCTCTTTTAGCTTCTCTATCTGCACGCGCACGGCGTTTTTAAGCCCCGAAAAGCTATACTCCAGCCGCCTGTCGCCCTTTAGCGGCACGGGCAGCTCAAACCGCGGCTCGCCGCCTTTTGCAAGCTCCTCGATGAGCGCGCCGCCCGGGTAACCAAGACCTAGCATCTTTGCGACCTTATCGAAGCTCTCGCCGAAGCTATCGTCGCCGGTGGTCGCTAAAATTTCGATACCCCCCGCAGCGCCGATATCCAAAACCATCGTATGCCCGCCGCTAACGAGCAAAATGCCCATCGGAAATCGCGCCTCGCCGTCCAAAAACAGCGAGTAAACGTGGCCTACGAGATGATTTACGCCGATGAGCGGCAAATTTAGCGCGAGCGCGAGCGCTTTTGCCATATTCACGCCGCCGATCAGGCTCACGCTGAGCCCCGGGGTATTGGTCGCTGCGACGGCGCTAAGCTCGCTAAAATAGGGCTTTGCGCGCTGTAAAATCCGCGGCAGCGCCTCAGTATGCAGCCTCGCGGCAAGCTCGGGCACGACGCCGCCGTATTTGGCGTGATCGGCCTCCTGGCTTATTTTTTCGTAAAATTTCAGCTCGAAACTACGCTCATCCATCACCGCGACCGAGCTGTCGTCGCAGCTGCTCTCAATAGCAAGTATCACACAAAATCCTTAAAATTTTTCGCTCATTATACTCAAAAATCGGCGCAGATGAAATTTTAAAATTTAAAACGGCGCGCTTTAAATTTATCTTTGTCGCGACATACTTCCACTTGCGGGGCTAAATTTTAAAATGTGCCGTTCGGCTCGGTCGCAGTTTGTCTGCCGCGGCGGGTAAAATTTTAAATAGATGAAATTTTGGCAGTTGAAATTTAGCGGGCAAATTTAAAAAGCCTTTGGATTTTAAAGATCCAAAGGCCGTTGCGATTAAATTTAGCGGTAAATTTAAAGGCTAAATTTCGGGCTCTTGTTCCTGTTTTTTCTCGCCGCTTGGAATCGCGGTGTCGTACCAGTCGAGCTTGCGAGTAAAATACATAACGAGCGAAATCACCGCAAAGATCATCAGGCTTCCCATTAATAGGGCGTAGTCTTCGGAATTTAAGATGACATAGAGGATCGCGTATGAAACGAGCTGAACGCAAGTGATGAAAATACCCCAGCGCGCGCCTTTAAAAATCGCGCTTGCGTAGAAAAACACTATCGCGCTTACCGCGATCGCCGAGATAGCGTAGCTGATCGCAAAGCCGATGTGTTCGGAGAGCGAAAGCACTAGCAGGTAGAAAACGACGTCCTCAAGTCCTATTAATAGGTATTGGATCGGGTGGATGCGCTCGTGAGTATAAACCTCGCACAAAAAGATCGCTAAAAATGGCACTGCCAAGAATAACAACGCGTAATCCGTGCAGCGTTTAATAAGCGAGTAGTTATTCACGGGCTCGATGAAGCCGATGCTTACGGCATCATTTCTATCGTCGTTGCTGCGCCAGTTCGTCATAGCGACGCGGTCATCTTGATCTGCAAGCCACGCAGGAGCAATGCCCGCGGCTAAGCCTGTAACTTCCCACGAAGCTTTAAAACCGCTAGCGCTTACTTCGCGCGATTTGGCGATAAAGCCGCCGCCAAAGCTAGGCGATGCCCAAGTAGAGCTAATTTCAAAACGGCTATTTTGCGCGATCGGAGCTAGATGAAGTGCCTCGCCGCCTTGAATTTTAAGCGTACCGCTGATGCTAAAATCAGACGACAGCGCGGAAGCGGGGAGCTTGTAGATTAAACTCCGATCGAAAATTTTAGCTTCAGTGTTTCCGTGATATTGCTTAAGCTCCTTGCCGTTTAAGCTTAAAGCGGGAGAAGCGGTGAAGGATTTTTGATTACCTACACCGAGCACTAGCACGGCTTCGTCGAAATTTAGCCGCGCAGGATCGACGCCGAGCTCGGTATAGTTTATCGCCTCAAAGTCAGCTTTTAGCGCGAAGTCGCCGTTATATATCGGAACGCGAAAAATTCCGCGCTTTAGATAGGTGGGGTCGATCTCCGCCGCGAGGGAGTAGTTTTTAGGCACGATGATGAAATTTTTCTCTACGCGCCTTTTTACGAGTTCATTGTTGCTTTTGTCTATCGCTTCAATTATCTCTGCGTAGGGCACTACGATCGCAAGGCCCTGGATTTGCAGCTCACCACCCACCGGCGTGAGGATCGAATCCTGCGCGAGCTGCTTGGTTTCGGAGCGCGAGTAGGTAAGATTATCGATAAAGCTTAGCGGAATTAACAGCAGCAAAAGCAGCACTAAAACTATGAACGGTTTCGTCCAAAATGCCCCTCGGATGGCGTTTTTAGTATAATTTAACAAAGGCTCTCCTTTTAAGTAGAATTAAAAACAGAATTTTAACGACGAAGAGTAAACGGACGGCGCTTGAAGTGGGAGGAATCTTATAAATTCTAAACGAACTTCAGATGTGAAGCGTTGCGGATATCACTTTGAATTTTGGGAATTTCGCCGCAAGCTAGAATTTCATTGCGAATGAGAATTTTGCTATTCGCAAGAATTTTACGAGAAAAATTTTTGTTAGTAGAATTTAAAAGCTTGAAATTCAAAGCCCTTGGAATTTCAAATTTATAAAACCCTAGGAATTTTAAAATTCCAAGGGCTTTGAATTTTTAAAATTTCGCTGCTTTAGCGTGCAAAATTTCGTGCGGTCTCTCGCGTAAGCTTTAAAATTTATACGCTACGCTTAGCTTGAAATTTCGTCCCGGCTCCCAGTCGATAGCGTTTGAATCACCGGTGAAATCGGCGCTGCGCTACGAGTGCGACGCGTAGGCTTTATCAAAGAGATTGTAAACGCCCGCGTTGATCTCAAGCCCTTTAAATCGCCCGCTATCCGGAGCGTAGGTCACATATAGATCGTGAACCGCGTAGCTAGGCACTTTTGTTTTTTCGTCGCTAGCTGCGGAGGCTACGTTTTTGGAGTCGAAAAAAAGCAAGTTATAGCCCAGCAGTAGATCCGCCGCAGAGATTGCGTACTCGGCATTGAAGGTGTATTTATCGCCATAGTCGCGGTAGCCGATGATGTTTGAGCTTAGATAGCCCGAGCCGCTGCGCACGCGGTCTTTATATTCTACGTGCTGGTGGGTGTAACCCGCAGCAAGGCTCAAATCATCTAATATTAATCTTGCGAAAAGCTCGACGCCGTCAATGTCCGCACCGCCTGCGTTAGCCCTGCATAAAGTATTTGCCGCGCCTCCCGGGCAGCCGACGATTCCGCCCGCCGCATTGTTATCTACGATTAAATTTTTATATTCCGTTCTGAAATACTTCGCAGTTAGGCTTACTGAGGAATTTTCTGCCAGATCGCTTTTGTAGCGACCGCCTATTTCGTAGGCGTTACCCGTAGTGGCCTTTAAATTTTCATTGGCCATCCAGCTTAGCGGTCTGCCGCGGCTAGTACCCGCAGCCATCATGCTCTCCATTACGTCAGGTCCTCTAAATACTCGCGCATAGCTCGCAAACGCTCCAAATCCCGCGCCGATCTCGTAATCAAGCGCCAAGGCGGGGCTTACTTCGTCAAATTTATATTTGTAGCTAGAGATATTAGCACCTCTGCCGTTGTAAGTCTTTAGCTCGTGCCTTTCGTAGCGCACGCCAGGAGTTACCGTAAGCCCGCCGTAGCGCATAGCATCCTCGATATAAAAGCTATAATTATCGACCTTCTCGGGGCGTAGATTGCCGGGCTTAACGTAGTTTTCGGAGCGGTAGTAATCAAAGCCGTAGCGCAGCGTATGAGCCAGATCGCCCGTTTCAAATTTACTCTTAGCGCCGATTTTGCCGCCCTTGGTCTCGACGCCCCATTTTGAGCCTGACGAAGTAGAGCCGATGCGTTGATGCTTGGTGTAATATCCCGTGATGTCGAGCTCTAGCAGGTCGCTTGGATTATACGTGTATTTGATCGTGTGTGTATCGCGCTCGTATTTGCGGTTATCCAGCTGTCCGTTTAACCATGAGCCGAATTCTGGTCGCAAAGGATACAAGCCTTTATACTGCATATGCTCGGTAGATAGCGAAATTTTATGAAAATCCAAAAAGCTATAGCCCGCTTTTAATAAATAATTTATATCGTTGCCGTCCCTCCCCGTAGGAATGACGTTGCCGGATTCGCCGAAGCCGTATCCGTAGTGCTTAAACGCAGCAAGCATATCTAGGCTATCAAACGCTCTGCCGTAGAGCATCGCACTTTGCGAATAGCCTTCGTTGTTGCTCGTATAGCCCACTTTGAGCTTGGCGCCGATATCCTGACCCTCTTCGAGCAGGTCGCTGGCATCCACAGTTTTAAAAGCTACCGAGCCACCCAAAGCGCCCGAGCCGTTTACGACCGAACGGGCGCCAACATCGACCTCTACGGCTTTGATAAGATCCGGATCGATTAATAAATCGGCGTTGTGATGAAAGGTATTGCCGTTTTGCTTTGCGCCGTCAATCGTGATATTTAAACCGCGATCGCTTACGCCGCGCATATAAATTTTTTGATTCATGCCGTTGGTGCCGCCCACATAAACGCCCGGAATATCGCGAAATACGTCTTTGACGAGCGTGGCATTGCGGGTGTTGATTTTGACATCATCCACGGTGCTAGGCGTGCTAGAATCGCTAGTAACTTCGATTACGCCTAGGCTTTGCGTATTTGAATCCTTGCTTTTGGATGCGTCCGTAGCGCTTGATTTCTCGTCTGCTTGTGCGCTTAAGCAAAGAACCGCACACAAAGACAAAGCCAGATGAAATTTTTTCATACGAAACTCCTAAATGATAATAAGATTAAAAAACGGCGAATAATATAAAATTAATCCTTTATTTTGTATTAATTATCAAGACGTTTTAAAATCATTAGAATTTTATCGCCGAATGCTTTATTAT
>CAUONQ010000064.1:0-6655 GCA_963456995.1 uncultured Campylobacter sp.
GGGCTACGCATAGCTTGAGTCGCGCTCGCTAATTGATCGTCACACGCTGCCGTGCGCCGTAAATTTAAACCGCTCGCCCGCTCCGCAAAGTGTTTCAAAAATTTTACTTCACAAAATTTTAAAATTTTAATGAAGCCGAATTCAAAATCCAGACGGAGCCAAATTTTAAAATTTTATCGGAGTGAAATTTTAAAATTTCACGCAGCCGAATTTACGCTCTCGTTTCATAAACGTTACCTTTTGAAATTTCGCCGCTCGCGCCGGGTTAAATTTCGCGCCGCTTTAAAGCTACTCAAAACCTCCGCTGTCGCGCGCGCAGATTAAATTTTAAAATTTCACGGGCGCCGCATTGCTTCTCAAATTTACACACCGCAAAATTTTAACCGATTTTCGCTCCGAAATTTATGCCGCATTAACCGCCGCGGATATATAATAGTAGTTGTCAAATTTCATATAAGGAGTCAGCATGGCTACAATCCAACCAAGCTATAAGCTTTTCATCGACGGCGAGTTCGTTGATGCCGAAGGCGGCGCGAGCCTAGACGTTTTTAATCCCGCTACCGGCGAGAAAATTTCAAAGATCGCAGATGCTAGCAAGGCGGACGTCGATAGAGCGGTCGCCGCGGCGCGCAAGGCGTTTGAGAGCTTCCGCCGCACCAGCGTTTATGAGCGCAGCGCGCTGCTAAATAAGATCGCCGACGTCCTAGAGCAAAACGCCGAGTTCATCGCGACCGTAGAGACTATCGACAACGGCAAGCCAATCCGCGAGACGCGCACGGTCGACGTAGCGTGGTCGATCGAGCATTTTCGCTATTTCGCGGGCGTGATTTTAGCCGAAGAGGGCAGCGCGAATATGCTAAAAGAGCGCTATCTATCCGTCGTTTTGCGCGAACCGATCGGCGTAGTAGGACAGATCGTGCCGTGGAATTTCCCGTTTTTGATGGGCGCGTGGAAGCTCGCTCCGTTACTTGCCGCGGGCGATACGTGCGTATTTAAGCCAAGCTCCGAAACCAGCCTTAGCATTTTGGAGTTCATCCGCCTAATCGCGCCGCTGCTTCCAAAGGGCGTCATCAACGTTATAACCGGCAAAGGAAGCAAGGCAGGCGAGTTCGTCCGCACTCACAAAGGGCTCGATAAGCTCGCGTTTACGGGCTCTACCGAGGTCGGTAGAGGCATAGCGCTAGCTGCGGCGCAAAAAATCATCCCCGCTACGCTTGAGCTTGGCGGCAAGAGCGCGAATATCATCTTTGACGATTGCGACTTCGACGTTGCGATCGACGGCGTGCAGCTGGGTATCCTTTTCAACCAAGGCCAAGTCTGCTGCGCGGGAAGTAGAATTTTCGTGCAGGAGGGCATCTACGATAAATTCGTACCGGCGCTCGTAGAGAAATTTAAGCGCATCAAGGTGGGCGATCCGCTCGATCCGAACACCCAGATGGGATGCCAGATCAACAAAAAGCAAGCCGATAAAATTTTAGAGTATGTAAAAATCGGCGTAGAGGAGGGCGCTAAGAGGGCCGGGGGCGGCAAGCGACATAGGGCGGGAGGGGCTTTCGTCGGGCCTACGCTGCTCGTGGACGTGCGCAACGAAATGCGCGTGGCGCAGGAGGAGATCTTCGGTCCTGTAGGCGTCGTGATTAAATTTAAAGATCAAGACGAGCTCGTCCGCATGGCAAACGACAGCCTCTACGGACTAGGCGGCGCCGTATTTACGCGCGATATCGCAAAAGCGCTCACGGTCGCACGCCTGCTTGAGACGGGTCGCGTGTGGGTCAATACCTACAACCAGATCCACGCGGGCGCGCCGTTTGGCGGCTACAAAGAATCGGGCATCGGTCGCGAGACGCACAAGATGATCCTGGAGCACTACACCCAGACCAAAAACATCTACATCGACACGATCTCCAAACCGAGCGGCTTTTACGAGCAGTAAGGGCTTAGCGCGGTATCTCGGGCGGTTTACGCCGCCCGAAATTTTATTCTGCCTGACTCGATTGAGTATTTAATTTTAAGACTGCTTCGGTTTAGATAAAATCCCTGTATTCGATATTTTTATCACTCATTAAAATTTTTAATTTTTCAAAATCTTCTTTTGTTATATAATCCATCGGTATAACTATCGAGCAAATATTTAGTACCAAATTTTTAAAGCTAAATTTGAGTTTAATAAAAAATTTATTGTGCCCTAAAAAATATGGAAATACCCAAAAATACTTGATTTCATCAAATGGAATATCTCTTTCCCAGAAAAAATATTTCACTACCATACTATCATCGTAGCACGCAATAAATTTAAAGCAATTCGGGATAATCTCTGCGTAAAAAAGCCCTATCAGCATCACCCAGCCTACGATAGGCGCATAAGGCTTGTCGAGCATTATAAAAACAATGGCGATATAAAATTGTAAAATTTTAACTACCGAATAAAAAGGTCCGTAAAAACGCCTCGCTCTTTTTACGATTAGCAGTGGCTCGCCCGGTTTCGTATCGTTCATTTTATCTCCTTGCTTCGCATTACGGCTTTAAATTTAGCGCTAAATTTTAACCTTACTGCGCTTACGCAGCGTTTAAATTTAATCTCGCTGTAGCCGCGCTAAATTTTAAAATTTCAAGCTCGCCGTTTTAAAGACCTGCCATCTACGTTAGCGCGCGTAGGCGGGCGCATGCAAGAGATAGCTTCTGGCGCCGTTTTATTGCAGGTTTCCGTCCGCATCAAGTTATACCGAGCCGCGACAAAGCCCAAAAACTCATGCGATTGCTAATTTCGCTATCAGGCCGTATGCAAACCCACAGCCAAACTCGCGCAGCTTATGAACGTTGCTCGGTTATTGCTCGGTGGAATTTTAAAATTTCATCTAAGCTAGCTCGCCGCTCTACGTAGACGCAAGCTTCGCCGCCGCGGAATTTAAACTTTGTTTTGCTATAATCAGGCTAAAATTCCGAAGGTCGTCTATGAAAATTTTACCCTATGTCGCGCTCGGCTTGTTTCTTGTCGCCTGCACGCAGGTCCCGCCGCCCGCCGAAAACACCCATGCCGCAAACGGCACCGTCGTAAAGGACGCCACCAATTCTACCGGTGCAGATAATGCCGCTAAAAATTCCGCCGCGTCTTCTATGCGCGAAATTTGGAAATTGCTAGAAAATGCCGATCGAGCGCTGCTTGCCAAAGAGATCTCTCGCGCCGAAGAGCTCGCCGCGCGGGCGCAGGAGCTTAGCGAGCTAAAGCGCATCGAAGTAGGGCGGATTTTTAGCAGATTTGTTCGTGCGCGCATCGCTCTGCAGCGCGGCGATACCGACGCCGCCGTCTCGCTGGCGACGGACGCAAACTCCATGCGAAACGGGGTAGCGGAGATATATGCCGATGCCGTAAATTACGAGAGCGCTTATACATTCGGGCGCATCTACGAGGCTCGCGGCGATCGCAAGGGCGCTGTGCGCGAATATGGGCGGGCGCTGTTTGTTTGGACTATGTTTTTGCAGAGCGATCCCGTGCGTGCGGAGGAAATTTTTGCCCGATTGCAAGCGCTCGTGCCCGATCCCTACGAGGCCGAAGGCAGAGCTAGCGGCGCGTGCGAGTATCTGCGCGCCAAGGCTAGCTCCGCTTTAAATGAGCCCGCACCCGAGCCCAAGCGTCGCGCACTGCGGGATTTGGCTGCATGGGAGGCGCACTGCTTGCATCTGCGCCCGTTTATAGAGGATGGATCAGACGAGCGCGCGCGTAAGGCTTCGCTCGCGCGAGATTACGCGCAGCTGTATGCGGGGCTGGGCGAGTGTGCCGCCGCGCTAGAGCATCTGCTTGCCGCAGCGGAGCTTTCGGATGCGACGGAGCCCGATACGGGCAGGCTTTACCTACAGATCGCGCGACAATTTTTAGCGATTTACAAAGAGGCGGGCGCGAGTAAAATTTCTATGAGCTATGCACAGAAAAATCTAGCCGCGGCGCAGGATTATGCGGACAGATCGGTAAAGCTCTACGAGGGCATGCGCGACACCGCATACGAGCACTCGGGTTACGACGGGCACGAGATTTTAGGCGAGATCGCGATGATACGCGGCGATCCGTCCGCGGCGCTGAGACATTTCGCGGCGATGAGAGACGATGCGGCGGCGCTTTTGGCATATCAGCGGCTGCCGGCCTATAAGCAGGCTCTGACCCACGCGCTAGAGCTGCTCGCGCAGTGCTACGATGCGCTAAAAGATCGCAAGAGCAAGGAGGCGATTCTGCGCGAGCTTAGGAAGCTAAAGAAAGGCTAGCGGGTTACCGGGCGGCGGAGTTTCGTGAAATTTCGTCGCTGCGCTGCGATGAAATTTGGCTCGGGCGTTACGCGGTTTTAGCGCTTAGGGCGCGGCAAAATTTTATGCCGTTTGAAGGCGGTGCGGGCTTGCGGCGGGTTAAGACCGCATAGCGGAGCTTGCGCTTTTGAAGCTTGATTTTAAAAGCGAAATTTATACCCGCGCCGTAGATTTGAAGCGGCATCCGTGCCTGCGCGGCGATTTGTCTTTGCATCGCAGCCATTAAAAGTCGCGATTTTGCTAGCGTATGAAGCTTTGCGGGCGATTTTGAGTGCGCTATGACTGCGGTTCGGTGTCGCAGCGCGAGCTAGAGCTAGGCTTTGGGGATTGCTTGTACGTCAGTCGGGCGCCGTTTTATCGCAGGTTTCCGTCCGCATCAAGTTATACCGAGCCGCGCCAAAGCCTCAAAATCCATGCGATTGCTAATTTTGCTATCGAGCCGCATTGAACCGCAGCCAAACTCGCGCGGCGAAAATCTAAATTTACGCTATAATCTTGCAAAGCGGAACGTAAAACTCCTGCTGCGCGTGTGCGACGAAATTTAAATAAAGGCCCGCAAATTCGGGCTTCTTAGCTTTCGCGCGGCTGCGGCGTAACGCTAAAGTTAACGGAGGGCGCATGGATAAAGAGCGGTATATTTTTGAGAAATTTAGATCGAAGTTTAACGGCGATGATTGCGCCGTAATTGGCGAACGGGCGTATTGCAAGGACCTTTTCGTCGAGGGCGTGCACTTTCGCCGCGGCTGGCTGAGCCTGCGCGAGATCGGCGCAAA
Organism: uncultured Campylobacter sp.; assembly: GCA_963456995.1. Lineage (GTDB taxonomy): Bacteria > Campylobacterota > Campylobacteria > Campylobacterales > Campylobacteraceae > Campylobacter_B. The sequence goes on from CAUONQ010000064.1 coordinate 5,067, forward strand.
GACGATGCTCGTAAACATCTCGGATATGGTCGCGACGAATGCGCGCGCCAAATACGCCCTACTGGGGCTTGCACTGCCGCGCGAGATCGGCACGCGCGAGATCAACGAGCTGTGCGCGGGCGTGAGCGAGACGGCGCGCGAGTGGGGCATACGGATCATCGGCGGCGACACGATCGGCTCGGATCGCATCGCGCTTAGCGTGAGCCTGATCGGCAAGTGCAAACGCCCCGTGTTTCGCAGCGGCGCGCGCGTGGGCGATCTCATCGCGCATACGGGCGAGTTGGGCGGCGTCGGGCGCGATCTGGCGGTGCCTTTAAGAGATGAAATTTTACCCGCTAACTCGCAGATGCAAAACCGAAACGATAAAATTTCGTCGGTACAAGGCTCAAGCGATGAGTCGCAGGGTCTGAACGCCGAGGCTTCGGCGACACAAAATCCTGGCGATGAGGTGCGAAGCTCGGGCGATAAAATTTCGCCCGCGCATGCTAAGCTACAGAATCTGGATGCTGAAACTTCGGCAATGCAAATTTTGGACCTTGAGCCGCAAAGTCTGGACGATAAAATTTTTTCTGCGTATGTCAAGCCACATAGCCTGAACGCCGAAGCTTCGGCGCAAAATTCCGTGTCACGAAGCGGAGAGAATCGCAAGAGCCCTACGTCGCAAAGCCTCGCATGCGAAAATTATACGTCGCAAAGCTCTGCAGGCGAAAATTCTGCGCCTCAAAGCCAAGCATACGAAGGCTCCGTATTTGATCTGCGCGAGGATCTGCGCGCAAAAATTTCAAAAAATTCGCGCTTCGTCAGACCCGTCTTGCGCGATAAGTTTTTTTACAAGGCGGCGAAGCTCATCAGCGCGGCGATGGACATTAGCGACGGGCTCGCGCAGGACTTGCCCCGCCTGCTGGAGGCTAGCGGCGTGGGTGCGCGCTGGATCGCCCGCCCTAGCGAGGCTGCGTTGCAAAGCGGCGAGGAGTACGAGATTTTGTTCAGCTTCGCGCCGAAGTTTTTGCCTAAAATCTACGCGATTGCCGCTAAGGCGGGCGTTTCGATCAATATCATCGCCGAGGTTTGCCCGCGCACGCCGCAAAGCTCGATGGAATTTTACGGCAGCTCGCACCACTTCGCGCCTTGAAATTTTGCCTCGACCGCTTTAAATTTTAAGGCGCGTGGCATGGAATTTGAAATTTCGCGGAGCCACGGGATTTTGTGGAGGGACAGAATTTTGTGAAGCCGAGAAATTTGGAATTTGAAATTTCGCCCCTTCACGTAGCCTACACGCAAGCTCGCTATCATACCGCTACAAAATTTACAAAGGAGCCGTATGAGGGAGATCGTAAAAAAATTTGTCGCAGGCGACGCGGATATTGTATTCGCTAGACTTTCCGTTATCATCGTGCTTGCCGTGATGGGCAACTACAAGTGGTTTGAGTTCGAGGTGGAGGCTTTAAAGCCGCTCTTTTCGCAGACGTGGCTTTCGTTTTTGCCGTCAGCGCTCGGGGACGCCGGCGCGAGCTATTTTTTGGGCGTGGTGGAGACCGTGGGCTATCTCTCGCTCATCGCGGGCTTTTTCAAGCCGAAGGCGGGTATCG
>CAUONQ010000065.1:0-6538 GCA_963456995.1 uncultured Campylobacter sp.
GCTTAGATGGAATTTGAGCGCAGATAGATTAAAGATAGCTTAAATTAAGCTATATGTAAGGATATTTCTATATAATCACAGCTCAAATTTTAATAAGGCGGAAACCATGACAGAAATTACAAAGCCTAGCGAAGTTAAGCGCGACTGGGTCGTTATCGACGCGACCGACAAAAGATTCGGTAGGATGCTTACCGAAGTTGCGGTATTGCTACGCGGCAAACACAAACCAAGCTACACTCCAAACGTGGATTGCGGAGACTACGTCGTTATCATCAACGCTTCAAAGGCGGTATTTACCGGCAATAACAAAGGCGACGACAAGCTTTATCACAGCTACTCGGGCTATTTCGGAAGCGTAAAGAGCGTGAAATTTCAAGACCTGCTTAAAAACAATCCCGCAAAGCTCTACAGACTTGCGGTTCGCGGCATGCTTCCTAAGACGAAGCTCGGCAAGGCGATGATCAAAAAGCTATTCGTATATGAAGGCGGCGAGCATCCTCATACTGCGCAAACAACTAAAAAAGGAAAATAATCATGGCGACAATTTATGCAACCGGAAAGAGAAAAACTGCCGTAGCTAAGGTTTGGGTAAAACCGGGAAGCGGCAAAATCGTAGTAAACGGCATGGATCTAAACACCTGGCTAGGCGGTCACGAAGCGATCAAGCTAAGGGTCGTTCAGCCGCTTTTGGCGACTAAGCAAGAGACCTCGATGGACATCACCGCGCAAACTTTAGGCGGCGGATATTCGGCTCAAGCGGATGCGCTAAAGCACGGAATTTCAAAAGCGCTTGCCGCGATGGATAAGGATTTTAGAGCGGCTCTTAAGCCAAAAGGTCTGCTAACTCGCGATAGTCGCGTGGTCGAGCGAAAGAAATTCGGTCGCCGCAAAGCGCGTAGAAGTCCGCAGTTCTCTAAGAGATAATGTTTTTTACAAATTTGTGGCGAAATTGTCGCAAATTTGTAAATTCTTTAAAAATTTTATGGTAATATCGAATTACAACTTTATTTGAAAGGATGTTTAATGAAGAAAGTTCTACTTGCATTAAGCTTGTGTGCATCCGGCGCATTGTTCGCTAGCGATGCTGATTATCACTGGGAGATCACTCCTACTATTGGCGGAATGACTCATGAGGGTAATATGGATTTGGATTCGAATTTTATGTTCGGTCTACGTCTTGCCAAAAATCTACAAGATTCGTTTATCGATCAAGTAGAGGTTGGTTTTGATTACTCTCGCAATATCGGCGTAGAGGATTTAGCTCACAGAGTAGGTAACGATAAGCCAGACGCTAAATACTATCACATCAATGCTGTAAAAGATTTGGTAAATTTCACCGATAATTTCAAACTATACGGCTTGCTAGGTCTTGGATATATGGATTACACTAAAGACGTTTACAACGATGGTGATCAAGATAGCGGCTTCGGTCAATACGGCTTGGGTCTAAAATACTACATTACCGACAATTTCGCTACAAAACTTGAAGCACGCGATGCTATCAGATTTGACGACGGCAACCACGTATTGTTCTATACTCTAGGCTTTGCAGTTGATTTTGGCAAGAGATATGCTGACGCAGCTCCAGCTGCCGCTCCGGCTCCTACAGGCTGCAAAGACGCAGATAACGACGGCGTATGCGATAATGTCGATAGATGCCCAGGCACACCTGCTGGCGTAGTTGTTGATGAATACGGCTGCGAGAAGGTTATTAGATTAAATTTGGGCGTAAATTTCGCTACAGATAGCTCAAAAATTTCCCCTGAGTTTATGAATCAGATCAAAAACGTAAGTGACGTGCTAGTGGCTCACCCTGATTACAAAGTAATCCTAGAGGGTCACACCGATAGCACCGGTTCGAATGCATATAATCAAAAGCTTTCCGAGCGCAGAGCTGCTGCAGTTGGAGGTGCGCTTAAGAGCTTCGGCGTAGATGCTAGCAGAATCACCACTGTAGGATACGGCGAGACTAAGCCTATCGCTACAAACGCTACTAAAGCAGGCCGCGCTCAAAATAGACGCGTCGATGCTAAATTTAGAAAATAATCTTTTCTAGATCCACGTAAGCGGGGCTTCGGCTCCGCTTTTTTTATATCCAAATTAAATTTTAAAATGCTAAAATTCCAAACCGCTCTGCTTTTTGATCTCGATGGTACGCTCATAGACTCCACGCCCGCGATACTGGACGGCTTTCACTACGCGTTTGCGCATTTGGGCGCTGCAGAGCCCAGCGACGAAGCGATTAAAAGGCTTATCGGGTATCCGTTAGAAGTGATGTTTGAACGTCTAGGTGTGACGCGCGATGTGCAGAATTTCGTACTCGCCTATAAACAGCGATACGCGCAGACTTTTTTGGATCAGACCGTTCTGCTAAGCGGTGCGTTCGAGGCGGTTCGTGCGGCGAGCGAGTTTGCAAACTTGGGTGTCGTGACGACCAAGACGTCGAAATTTTCTAAAATTTTATTGCAGCATCTTGGCATCGCTGATCTTTTCGGCACCATCGTCGGGCGAGAGGATGTACAAAACCCCAAACCAAGTGCCGAACCGATCTTAAAGGCGCTCGAAAATTTAGGAATTTGCGGCGCGACCGCTAGCAAAAGTTCAAATACAATTAGCAGTAAAGCTTGCTATGCTACTGCCAATAAAAACACAAGCGCTGCTAGCAGGAGCGCGATTTTGAGTGAAATTTCAGTGCCTGATTTAAAGAGCCTTCCTGCGCTTGATACTAATCCTAGCAAAGTTTACGAGCAAAATTTAAGCAGTATTGCGAGTCAAAATTCCGATACAATTTCGTTTAAAGATTTAAGCGAAGTAAAGAGTGATAGATACGAGGCTGGCGATAAGAACCGAAAGGACAATATCGGCACCGAGGAAGAGAGCGATAAAGGCGGAGCGCGCGGCGGTAAAATTTATGATGCACATGAGCTAAATTCCACTCCTTGTTATGACAAAATTTGCAGTGACGAAATTCTGCCTTCTGTGAGCCAAAATATCTTTATGATCGGTGATACGTCGCTTGACGCCATCGCGGCAAAGTCGGCAGCGGTGCGAAGCGTGGGCGTAAGCTGCGGCTACGGCAGTGCCTCGGAGCTACGGGCGCATTTCGAGTTCGTATGTGCGGACGCAAAAGAGGCGGTTGAGCTGATACGCGAAATTTCATCGAAATTTTAGGCGCGACGGAGCGAAATTTTACCTAGTTTTGATGCGCTATTTTTGCAAATACTTAGAAGTGAACCCGCGCCCGAAATTTAAAATTTGAAATTTTCAATTAATTTTGAGTTTTAAACAGCGCGCAATATAAAATTTGTCCGCGCTATTTAGCTGGAAAGCAAGGCGCTTTCTAAGTGTTCAAACAATACGCGGAGTTAAATTTCGCATATTTCTGTTCTGGTCTAGCAATAGCCTGTGCCGAACTAACAATGTACGGGAATATTTCACTTTGTCCATAGTGCTTGATCTGATTCGTCAATGTTCGGTATTAACGACATATGGAAAAATTTTGTTACCTCGAGTAATTGTGTTCTATTCACTTTCGGTTTGTATTAACACAATGTATGAGAAAATTTTACCGCAGTCAAATTTTACGCAATTTCGCAATATCTTTTGAGCTTGTGAACGGCTTTTGCAAGAAATTTAATGCAAGCGTCTCGCACCTAAATTTTAATTCTGATTTTAGTTTAGACCCCGCCTAATCGCGATAAATTCTATGCTTCGTCTGATGCGAGTATTTGGCGGACTTATTGCGCAACCTTGTCGCAAGCCTATTTGACGTTTATTTTGGCGCTATATTTGGGTTTAGTCGCAATTATGCTCGCTGCAGATTTTCGGTGCGATTTATAGCATTTAAGGTCGTGCCCAGCGAGCACTAAACATATACGTCTTGAAGACAGGCTTATATGCTAAATTTCATCCTGCGACAAATAGCTCGCAAAGGCGCAAATATAGGATAAACTAGCCAAATTTTAAAATTTGGCTCCGTGGCGAGTATCCATATTCTTTTATCGGAGCCGATGAAAGCAGCGTTGCTTTTACGTTTTAATTTTATCGTTTCGGCGCAGTAGGGCTTTAAATTTAATCTAAAATTTTGCAAAATTTTAAAATTCCACCCGCTCTTATGCTTTTTTAAAGCAAAATTCTATAAAATACCGCTTCCGCAATGGGCTATCGTCTAATGGCAGGACAACAAACTCTGGATTTGTGAATATAGGTTCGACCCCTATTAGCCCATCCACTTAAATTTTTAATCCCCTTTATCATAGCTAGCATTTGAAATTAATTTGCGCGTCATTTTTGTAGATCGTGGCAGCATTCGCTGGCTAAGGTAAGTTGCACCAAGCCATAAATAGGCAAAATTTTATCGAGCCAATAAGTAAGTTTGCCGCTTTAAAGCGGCGGATTATTTGATTTTTTCTTTGCCTTTGTAAGTGGCGATGCTTTGATATGAGCCGTCTTTTTTAAACGCCACTACGTCATAGACCTCGGGCTGTGAGCCTTGCTCCATACCTGGTGCTTCTAGCGGCATTCCAGGCACTGCTATGCCGATGACGTCTTTAGGCTTATTTTTTAGTAGCGTGCGGATCTCACCTGCTGGCATATGTCCTTCGACTACATATCCGTCTATGATCGCGGTGTGGCAGCTAGCGAGCTCCAGCGGAAGCCCAAGTTTATTCTTCTTCTGGATAAGCGGCTCGTCGGCCAGCGAAATCATCTCGACTTCAAAGCCATTTTGCTCCATATATTTTGCCCAGTTGTGACAACAGCCGCAGCTCTCGCCGTGATAGACCTTGATGTGTTCGCCTGCCGCCGCATAGCTACCTAATGCCGCTAAAAGCGCACCTACAAATAAAATTTTCATCATATTTTACTCCAGTGATTAAAAGTCCTCGATTATACAATACGAATAGTAAATTTTTAAGAGTGAACCGTAGAATGTTAAGATTAGATTTGGCGAAGCATACCCGCTCGTAAGCCGAAATTTATAAGAAATTTTAAAATTTCGGCACTGCGGATAAATTGGTTATAGGCACTGAGAGAGTGCTGATTTGATAGCGGATTTTGATACGTAGCCCTCTGAGTCGCTAGTAAGCGATACGTCGCAGCCCGGCTTATAGTTTTTCCAGGTGTAGATATTGCTATTGTCTTCGGTTGTTTTGATGGAGTCTGGCTGTTTATTCCATGCAGAAATTACTTGGTTGATATGAAATGCATCGCTGCGGTCTTTCGGCGCATTAGTCATACCTGTGCTATCTGGCAAGGTCGTTTCGACCATATCGGTAGTGCCTGTGGTGGAAACCTCTTGGACTTTATCATTTACGCCGCCGATATTTGTTTTACTGCTTTGGGATTTTGTTTGATTGCGTACTCCGCTTGGTTCGTTGGATATATTCCAGTTGGAACAACCGATAAAAAATACCGCTGCTACGAGCGCAGCTATTAAATTTCTCATAAAATTCTCCTTCAAAAATTTCGTTGCGATAGTAGCACATTTATCTTTAGTTTAAAATAAATCCGAGCCTTTGAAATTTGAAATTTCGTAGGAATTTTGCGAGGCGTTTCAGTAGGAATTTATAAAATTTCGGATAATATTCAAAGTTTCATACCAAACGGGCTTTTAAATTTTGCACGGCAAATGCCTTTTTGGCTACCAAATTTTAAAGGATTTTTGATGTATGCTATCATCAAACACGGCGGCAAGCAGTATAAGGTCGAAGAGGGCAACTACCTAAATTTAGACCATTTTAATGCAGAGCCGAAAGCAAAGCTCGAGCTTAGCGAAGTTTTAGCGCTAAACGACGGCGAGTTAAAGGTAGGAGCACCGTTCGTAAAGGGTGCCAAGGTGGTTTTGGAAGTCGTTTGCGAAGGCAAGGATAAAAAAGTCGTTATCTTCAAAAAACGCAGACGTAAAGATTCAAAAGTAAAACGCGGCTTCAGACGCCAATACACCCGCGTCAAAGTCGTTTCGATTAACGCATAAAGGATAGGAAATGGCACACAAAAAAGGTCAAGGCTCAACCCAAAATCATAGAGATTCCATCGGACGACGCTTAGGTGTCAAAAAATTCGGCGGCGAGTTCGTTCGCGCGGGCAACATCATCATCCGCCAGCGCGGCACTGCGACGCACCCGGGCAGCAACGTAGGCATGGGTAGCGATCACACGATTTTCGCGTTGATCGACGGCGTCGTAAAATTTGAGCGAAAAGATAAAAATCGTAAAAAAGTATCGGTTTATCCAGCCGCGTAATTACCGCTAAAATCTTCGGGGGCGCAAGCCCCTCTTTTAAATAAAAATTCGAAAAATCGCTGTGAAATCGAAAGGTTTTTCTCACGCGAAAATTTCGTTATAAAACTCGCTACGACGAGATTTAAAATTTATCAAAAAATCACGAGTTAGAAATGATAGGCGCGCCGTTCCTCAGACTTTAAAGTTTAGCTCTAATTTTGAAATTTTACCGAATATTATTTGTGTAAATAATGGCGCATGGGGAATTATTTAATTTCTAAAGTGATTGTCTATGATATAAATAGATAAACGTTAAA
>CAUONQ010000066.1:0-6519 GCA_963456995.1 uncultured Campylobacter sp.
CGCTCAATCTTGCGCTTTATAATACTTCTTATCATACTTAGCATTTTGATTAAATTTCAATTAAGCGTATGAAAGATACATTTTTAGACATTGCGCTCGTTTTATTCGGCATCGCTATGCTCGCCACGATGCGACAAAAATCTTTATTAAAATTTATAATTTTCGTCGTGATTTTAGCGCTCGCCAGAGAGTTAATCATTAGGCTTTACGCCTAGTTTCGGCGAAACCGACACGGATGGAATTTAAAAATTTAAACGACAAAATGACGGCGCGGCGGAATTCGGCGGGCGCAAATTTTAAATTTCGCCGTAACTACACTATGCTTTTATCGTCGTTAGTAAATTCTACCGCACTTCAAGAATTGCCGCATCGATAAATCCAGCCTTTATCGTCAATGATAGATTTACCCGCGCCGAGGATTTGCGCTTGATGCCGCGCTTTCTGCTATCAGTGGCGGAATTTCTCTCGTGCGAACACGACGGAATTTTTGCGGCGGTAGCAAAATTTATAAACCAAACGAGCGGACTACAGCGTAAATTTATAATGCTAAATTACACAAAAGCCAAATTAATGCGATACAAATGTGAAATTCAAGCAAAAATTTTAAATTTAGTAGCAAAATTCCGCACGCTGAAATCTTAAAATTTTATTTCATAAAATTCCGAAATTTGGAATTAGATTCTGTGACGATGCGACAAATTTTACCTCAAAATTAAAATTCTCACGCAAACCATGCCCTGTAAATTTCAAAATTTCATCATCATAAAATTTTAAAATTCCAATGCTGTATTGCAAATATATTATTTTATCAAACGTAGCGAAAAGCGAAATCTTGCATAAATCACACTCACAAATTTTACGAATTATCGCGCAAACCGGCTCGAAATTTCGCCCTGTCTACTCCACGTATCCGATAAATTCGCCATCGAAAGTATGCCTAACGTCGCCGCGAAAGTAAATTTTACCTCCATCTCCTAAGCGCAAATTTAGCGTTTCGCCGCTTGCAGGTATCACGCGGATGTCGGGAGCTAGCCCCATATTTTCGACGCCTGCGATGAAGCATGCCGCCATCCCTGTACCGCATGCAAGCGTTTCTGCCTCTACGCCGCGCTCAAAGGTGCGCACTTTTAAAATTTTGCTTGCGAGGCGACTTTGAACTAACGCATAATTAATGTTAGCGTTATACTTTTCGCGCAGATCGTGGGCCAATGCGGCATCGAACTCATTTAAATCACTAACAAAAGTTACCAAGTGCGGCACTCCTGTGTTATAAAAATACCACGTTAGTCCTGCCTCTTCAAAGCTCTCGCCAAGGCGTTTAGGACGAGTTAACATCACCTCGACGTTAGCTACTAACGCGTGAGCGTTAGGGCGAAGATTGAAAATCTCGCCGAAGCTTACATTGCGTAGCTCGCCTCGCATGCTCTCGCTCAAATTTCCGCCGAAAATACCGAAAATTTCGCCGATAATTACGCCTGCGCCACTTAGGAATTTCATACTCTGCGCGGCCAAGAAATTCTCATACGCATACATGCATACCGCTCGCGAGCCGTTGCCGCACATATCGGCGGTGCTGCCGTCGCTATTGTAAAATTCCCACTCAAAGTTTATCCCATCGATACCGTTAAATTTCGGTAGCACGACGATGAGCCCGTCGGCGCCTACTCCATCGCGCCTATCGCATAGCTCACGCGCTAGCTTGGATCTATCCGCCTTAACCGAATCCGTAAATATTACGAAATCATTTCCGCTCGCATTATATTTTGAAATTTTCATAATCTACCTCGCAAATTTTTAAAATTACTAACGCTCACTAACGCTTTATTAAAATTTTACTTCTATCTAAATTTAAGCGTATCGCTTATTCCTGGGCTTTACTAAGACTCAATTTACTAACGTATCTTCTTTCGTAAGCCCATTTTGCTATGCGTTTTTCGCGCTTGATATTAGAGCCTACCTCATAGCCTTTAAATGCTCGCAAGCATCAAATCTTCCAAGCTTGCAAGCCTTTTCATAAAGCTCGCGCGCCTTCTTTTTATCTTTCGCTACGCCCCAACCTTTTTCGTATTGATACGCTAAATTTGAGCAGGCTAGCGGCTCGTCGCTTTTTTCGCACGCTTCGCTAAAATACTTCGCAGCAAGCGCATGATCCTTTTGCCCGCCGTCACCCTTAAAATACGTAACGCCCAAATTTACGCACGAATCCGCGTGTCCTTGCTCGCAAGCCCTCGTAAAAAATGTCCTAGCCCTGTCCGCGTCTTTTTTCACGCCTTCGCCGAGAACATAGCTAAGCCCTAAGTTATGGCACGCCTCTACCTGCCCCATCTTGCAAGCCTTGATCAAAAGCTCGATCGCCTTTTTCACGTCGGGATAGACGCCGAGCCCCTTTTTATAGTTGTATGCAAGGCTCGCGCACCCCTCGCTGCTGTTTTTCTTGCAAGCATCGCCGAAAAGCTCATTCGCCCTCTTACGATCCTGCGCCACCCCCTGCCCGTCGTTGTAGAGCAGTCCTAAATAGACGCAGCCCTTCTGCTCGCCGAGCTTGCACGCCCTGTCGTAATAGCGCGCGGCCTGCCTGAAGCTTCTATTTGAGTCGTATGCGTAGCCTAAATTTGCGCAGTCCAGCGCGTTTTCCTCGCCGCCTGCGTCGCAGTTGCGCTGCAGCTCATTTATCACGCGGTTTAGTTTTTTACAATCCATCTCGCTCCCCGCGGCGCAGCCCTTCCTCAGATCGTCGATCTCCGCCGCAGCGCCCGTCGCAAACAGCGCGGAGAGTAAAACCGCTCGCGCCGTAAATTTCAACGGCTCTTTAAGCAGTGCGCTTTTAAAATTTTGAAATTTAGCGCCCTTTTGGGCGCGGCTACCGATCCCCATCATCTCTCCTTTATTTTTAGTCTCATCTTAATTCGCGTAGAAATTTTACGAGCTCTCGCGCAAAGGGCTAAATTTTATCTTTTAACTCTTTTAAAAATCTCTCCACCGCGGTCTTAAGTGCGGCAAGATCGCCACTATTGTCTATCACAAAATCCGCTATAGCGCGCTTTTGCTCTATGTCCGTTTGCAGTTCCACGCGGTGCTTTGCAACGGCATGATCTAGCCCGTTTCGCTTCATCACGCGCGCGATCAGCGTATCTTTAGGCGCATAAACGACCGCTACTTTATCAAAAAACTCATATCTCTTGCCTTCGAAAAATAGCGGAATATCGACAAAAAAAAGCTTTCCTTTTGCCTCCAAAGCCTGCGCCTGCGATAAAATTTCAGCCGTTATCTTTGGATGCAGTAGCGCTTCGAGCTTTGCTAACTCCGCCGGGCTTTTAAACACTAGCTCGCCTAGTTTTTTGCGGTCTACAAAAGCGTAAGAATCGGTCAAATTTTCCTCATTTCTGCTATCGTCAAATTCCACATGCGAACTCAAATTTTTAGTCTGCGTGTCCTTTTGTACGATATATTGCGTGCCGAAAATTTCAGCCACCTGCACGGCGCAGCGATCAAGGACGCAGTGCGAAATCTTATCGGCATCAATGATCTCAAATCCGCGCTCGGCAAGCAGCTCGCAAACCGCGCTCTTGCCGCTACCAATGCTGCCCGTGATGACGACGGCGTGTTTAAATTTCAAGGTGAGCCTTTATAGCGTTTTTATTCGATTTTAGCTAAAATCTGCGAAATTATACCATCTTGGAGGATAAAATTTGATAAGCTACAAAGACGCGGGCGTCGATATAGACGCGGGAAATGACTTCGTAAACGCAATAAAACCGTTCGTAAAAGCAACGCAAACTCCGCACGTTTTAGGCGGTATCGGCTCGTTTAGCGGCGCGGTGAGGCTGCCTGCAGGCTACAAAAAGCCCGCGATCCTGGGCGCCACCGACGGCGTGGGCACAAAACTACGACTCGCGATCGATGTGTGCAAATTTGACGGCGTCGGCCAGGACCTCGTCGCGATGTGCGTGAATGATCTCATCTGCAACTTTGCCGAGCCGCTGTTTTTCCTCGACTACTACGCGACGGCGAAGCTCGAGATCGCGGATGCCAAAGAGGTCGTAAAAAGTATCGCCGAGGGCTGCAAACTAGCCCGCTGCGCGCTTATCGGCGGCGAAACGGCTGAGATGCCCTCGATGTATGAAAAGGGCGACTTCGACCTCGCGGGCTTTGCCGTGGGCATCGCGGAGGAGGACGAGATCGACCGCAGCAAGTTTGTATGCGAAGGCGACATGCTCATCGCGCTTCCTAGCAGCGGCCTGCACTCAAACGGCTTCTCGCTCGCACGCAAAGTGATCGCCGAGCTAGGGCTAAAATTTGACGACAAAGTAAGCGGCCGCCCGCTCATCGACGTGCTTTTGGAACCGACCAGGATTTATGTCGGCGACTTTTTAAATTTAAAAGACAAGATCCATGCGCTAGCGCACATCACGGGCGGGGGCATCGTGGAAAATCTACCGCGCGTATTTCCGGAGGGGCTGGGTGCGAAGATCGAGCATGCCGCGATCCGCACGCCTGAAATCTTTAAAATCATCGCGCAAAAAGTGGAGCCGGCCGAGATGATGAGGACGTTTAATATGGGCGTTGGCATGATCGTCGTAGCGCCGAAAGAAAATGTCGATTTTGTGCTATCAAATACCGACGGCTACGTTATCGGCGAGATCGTAAAGGGCGGGGGCGCACAGCTCGTGTAAATTTTGAAGCGGTAAAATTTGCCGCTTTTGCCAAAGCAGGGTTCATGTTTAGACTAAATTTTAAAGCAGGTATTGCGACCGCTTCTAAAAACAGCGCCGAGAATTATTATATGATAGGCCTTGGGACGACAAGTACAACTATAAGAACTATCTGCTTTTCCAAAGACCGATCAAGCTCGGGCAATACGAGGACGCAGACGCACCGCATAACGGCTTATACGCCAAGTGTAGGCGACGTGTGCTATAACAGCTGCAAGGCGGTGAAAATCACTAGCGAGCTTATCGTTCTTGAAGTCCAAGACAGCGTCATCGCCGTGGATATCCGCGAAGTCAAAATTCCCAAACGTTTCACTCGGTATTGTAAAGAAATTTTCGGCAATCTGCTTAGCATCGAGGGGCAAATTTAAATACGCAGCGGCACGCAAAAGCAAATTTCGCAATCACAAATATAAAGCCGAAATTAAAATTTAACGAGCGAATTTTAGATAGCGCGGGATAAGAGCGTTTAAGCAAAGCCATTAAACGCGATGAAACTTCGCGCCGGAGTAAAATTTATTGCGAGATTTGCGCATCAAATTCGGTGCAAGTATTATGTGGCAAAATTTACCCTTCCAAACATAGCTAAATTTCACGCTCGATCCGCAGCCGCCTGCGCTTTAAATTTAGACGCGCCGCTTGTCGCCTCTGCCCTCTTACAGCGAGCCTCGCGGACTTAAGAGATGCAAAACGATCATCTCGCTATCCGCGCAGCCGCTTGTTTTTTTAGAAAGGGAATCTCTAGCGCGCCCATACTACTGCCTGCTTTTTCAGAAAAGGGCGATCGCTCGCCCCTTCTGTTTAAATTTTATCTATGCGCTCGCGCCTTATTTTGCAAAATCTAAAATTTTAACGATATTTTCGCGGCTGTAGAGCTCCGCCATATTCCACGCCTTGGCATTTGCCTCGGCCACGTCTATGACCTCGTCCAGCACCTTGCCTTCGATGCCAAGCTGCGCGAGGCTAGTAGGCGTACCGATCTTATCAAACCATGCTTTAAGCGCCGCGATACCTTCATCTGCGCTTTTAAGGCCAAAAATTTCACGAGCGAAACGCTCAAACGCGCTTAAATTCCTATCCTTATACCACCTCATCCACGCAGGCATTACCACGCTAAGACCGGCTCCGTGCGCGCAATCCACGACCGCACTCATCGCATGCTCGATCATATGATTCGGATAGCCGAAGCCACCCACGCCCACGTAAGTTAGCCCGTTTAGCGCCATCGTCGCAGCCCACGCAAACTCGGCACGCGCGTCGTAATCGCTCGGATCTGCGAGCAGAGCTTCAGTCGTGCGGATGACGGTTTTGATGTTAGCTTCGATATAGGCTCGTACGATCTCCGGATGGACGCTAGCGGTAAAATACCCCTCGATGCTGTGCGCGATGATGTCGCTCGCACTATATACGAGATACTCGCGGCTGACGGTTGCTTGCAGCTGCGGGTTTATGACCGAGACCTTCGGGTATAGACACGGCGCGCTGATCGCGTATTTTTGTTTGGTCTGCTCCTTGGTCACTACGCCGCCGCAGTTCATCTCCGAGCCCGTCGCGGCAAGGGTGATGATGTCAAAAATTTTAAGCGCGGCGCTAGGATTTTTGCCGGTGAAAAAATCCCACACGTCGCCTTCATAGTAGGCGCCTGCGGCTACGGCTTTTGCGGAGTCCAGTACGCTTCCGCCGCCGACAGCAAGTACGCTATCTGCGCCAAATTCTTTGGCGAGCTTGATCGCTTCGTTTACCTTGCTTAGCACGGGATTTGATTTTATGCCGCCAAGCTGCGCAAATTCTATACCGTTTGCCTTTAAGC
>CAUONQ010000067.1:0-6466 GCA_963456995.1 uncultured Campylobacter sp.
GATCATAAGCGCGCGCAGCGACGGTCATCAGCGTAGTCGGAGCGACCATGTCCGGGGCGTCCTCGATGATTTTGATCGCTTTTTTCAGGCTCGGCACGTCGTTTTTCATCAACAGATCGTCGATCGGCTCGTAAACATGCACGTATTCGGGCTTACCCTCTTTAGCCGAATAAAACGGCGAAATATAGATGTCGATCGAAGTGATTTTTTCCACCTTATCCTCACTCTCACCCTGGGCGCTCAAAGTCGCAGCTGCCGCCGCACACAGCAGCAGTGAGCGAAATTTTTTCATGGTCTCTCCTTCGGCTAAATTTTTATAAATTTCCCTCGTAATTATACCCTGAAATTTAAGAACGCGAGTTTGATTTTTAACGAATATATTTTTGCGAAATTTTAATTTTTGCGGCGGCTCTATTTTCTTTTGATCAGGCTTTAGCGCGACGCTTTGGGCGGCTAAATTTAAGCGCCATTAGCTGCTAAATTTACATTTCAATCTAGCTCGCTCACGCAAATTTTATAAATTTTAGCGCCTTTTAAAAGAGCTAAATATTCGCCGTTCCCGTACGAGCCACAGCCCTCATTTTTGTTATTTTTCGAGCCGTCTGCGCCGAGAAAATTTAGGCTGATTTTTCTGTCGAATTCTAGCGTTTCGCCTTTAAATTTAAAGAAAAACAGCTCATCTTCGTCGTTATCAGCGAGGCAAAACAGCACGCTTCGCTCATTCAGCGCGAAGTCGCGGCTCGCAAAAATATAATCGCTCTTTGAAAATTCTAGCTCGCACGTTTCAATAGCCGCGGAGCCTAGTTTATAAGAACTGATTTTTGGAGTATACGCCGTGGCTTGCCCGTCATTGATACGCACGAAATCAAAGCTACTGCAATAGTGCGCGTAACACGCGCCGCCAAATAGACTTATCGCGTAGCAGTCGTGAATCCGGCTGAGGTCAAATCCATAGAGCTTTTCGCCCGCTTCGTTCCAAACGGCGAGTTCGCACTCGTCTCCGCCGAAGTTGCCGAAGAGCCCGTCGCCAAAATATGAAACGTAGAGCCACCCGCCCTGCGCTATGATCTTTGCTATGCCGTCGCCCACGCAAATTTTGCCCGTTTGGGCGCCCAGCTCATCGATAAATTTTAAATTTTCCTCGCTGCGTTTTAGCTTCTCATCGTAGCGCGAGCGAGCGTTTAGCAGCGCCCAACGGTTTGGAAAATCCACGGGCACGGCGAAATGGTAGCCGTTTTCGTCCGCGCCGGTTTTTATCTCGCGCAGCCGCCCGTCTTGCATAAATTTTATGACATATTCGCCCGCGTCCTCGCATAGAAAATATATCTCGCCGCGCCCGGTGATACCGATGCTGACGAGCTCTCGCGCCTCTTTTGGCGTTAGTTCGTAGCAAGGGGGTAAATTTAACCGCGATTCTTTGATTTTAATGGACTTTGACATTTTGATTTTCTAAATTTTACCGCTAAAGCCCGTTTTCTCCGCGGCGCGGTAGAAATCGATCTGATCTTTTTTGATGATGCGGATGTAGTCGGTGCTGCCGGGATGTCCGCTTTGAAAGCCCGCCGTCATCACGTAGGTGCCGCCTTCTTCGATGAGCCCGCGCTGCAGAGCCTCGTTTATGATACGTGCGAGCAGCGAGTTGATGCTCGTTTTTTCCCTGACCATCGCTGGATTTACGCCCCACACGAGACTTAGCGCGTGCGCAGTCTGTTCGTCGTGTGCGATTGCGATGATGTCGATTTTGGCGCGGTTGCGTGCGAGTTTGATCGCCGAGCGCCCCGAGCCCGTGATCGAAAGTATCGCGCCCGCGCCCAGCCTTGCGGCAAGCGCTGCGGTGCTTGAAGTGATCATATCGGTTTCGTCGTAGAAATCGTAATCGTTAAATTTATCGTAAGGATAGATCTTTTCGGTCTCGCGGATCGTCTCGCTCATCGCGGCGACCACGGCTGCGGGGTTTTTGCCGATGGCGCTTTCCTCGCTTAGCATCACGGCGTCGGTGCCGTCTAGCACGGCGTTTGCGACGTCGCTGATCTCGGCTCTGGTGGCGCGCTCGTGCTCGGTCATGCTAAGCATCATCTGCGTGGCGGTGATGACGGGCTTTGAGCGGGCGTTGGCTAACGCGATGATGCGCTTTTGGATACGCGGGATCTCATAAAACGGCATCTCGATGCCCAGATCTCCGCGCGCGACCATTATGCCATCGCTTGCTTCGATGATCTGCTCGATGTTTTCTACAGCGTCGAATTTCTCGATCTTGGCGTAAATTTTAGCTTTTGAGCCCAGCGAGTTTAAAATTTCGCGCACGCGCAGGATGTCGTTTTGCGACTGCACGAAGGATATACCTACGAAATTTACGCCGTGCGCCGCGCCCCAGCGCAGATCCTCGAGGTCCTTTTGCGTGATGACGTCGATATTTAGGCGGGTGTTTGGGAAGTTCACGCCTTTATTCGAGCTTAAAAAGCCGTCGTTTTCGAGCACTGCCTGCACGCCTTGCTCGCTTACCGAGACTACCTTGGCGCGGATTGAGCCGTCGTAGAGGTAGATAAACTCGCCTACCTTCATCAGCGGCAAAATTTCTGGGTGGTTGATACACAGCTCGTATTCGCCTTCCGCGGTCTTTTTGCCGATTATTTCGCGAGGAAGGAAGGTGATTTTATCGCTCGTTTTTAGTTTAAAATTTTCCTCGAGCTTGCCCACGCGGATCTTTGGGCCGCTGATGTCCTGAAAGACGCCTATGCGCACGCCAAGGTTCTTTTCTACGGCGCGGATTTTGTTTAAATTTGCCTCGTGATACTCGTGCGTGCCGTGGCTGAAGTTCATCCTAAAGGCGTTGCAGCCCGCCTTTACCATCGCGCTCATCATCTCCTCGCTGTCGCTTGCGGGCCCGATGGTCGCTAGGATTTTGGTTTTTTTAAGCATCTTTTCTCCTTTAAATTTAAAATTTATCGCCGCATTGGGCGAAATTTTACGTGAAATTTTGAAATTTCTAAATTTTAAAATTCGCTAGGCGAAGGAATTTTAAAATTCTACTTCACGTCTTCACGGCGAAATTTTAAAATTTCATAGCTTGCGGTGCGGGTTAAATTCTAAAAATCTGCGTTTGAATGAAATTTTTAAAATCCTCTATATATGTAAAGCACGAGCAAAATTTTAAAGTCCTCGCCGAAGTAAAATTTTAAAATTCTTGCCCGAGCGAAATTTAAAAATTCCTCTTTATTGCATCATTTCCGCGTCAAATTTTGCATCATCAAAGCTCACTCCTAAATATTCGCAGGCGCTTTTTGCGTCGCGAAGCGCGTTGCCTAGGCAGCTCGTAGCGCCGGGGCTTGGGGTCATATTAAAGATAATCCCCGGATTTTCGCCTATTCTTGCTTCGCCTAAAAGCAGCTTTTTTTGCGAGTGTGAAATTACTTGCGGGCGCACGCCGCCAAAGCCCTTGGCATAATAAATATCCTCCTCGCGGATGCTAGGTATGATCTTGCGCGCATTTTTGACGAAAAGCTTTTTGCCTAAAATCGGCATCTCAAAGCCTATATTGCGGACTAAGAAGTCCCTTACCTCGCTATCGCCAAAATTTTGCCAAATAACCTTGGCTACGTCCATGTCAAAATTTAATGACTGAAAAAATTCCGGTACCGAACGACAGCCTTTGTAGCGCTCAAGCTTCGGCATCGTAAGCGCGGTAGGACCAAATCTCGTGCAGCCGTCCGCGAGCAAATCTGGATCGCCGTGAAGCGCGGCAAATGGAAGCTTTGGGTTTTGCACCATGTAAACCTTGCCGTTTAGAAGCTTTTGCTTGGTTAGATAGAAGCTGCCCGCAATGCAAATGGTGCTAAGATCCTGCCCAAGCCCCATTTTGTGCGCGAGCCACAGCGAATGAGCGCCTGCATCTACGACTACGAAATCAGCGCTTAGTGAGAGTCTATTTGCGGTGCGGATATAGAGCTTATCGCCTACTTTAGTGATGTTTTGCACCTCGGTGTTTAGGTACAGATCGCAGGTTTTGCCCTCCACGTTTTTAGCGTTTTGCACGAAGGAATTCGCCATCGCGCCGTAATCGATCGTTGTGTAAACTCCCGATTGCACGCCCATTGCTACGATATCCTCCGCTCGCTCCTCGCCGCGCTCATCAAAAATTAGCTTGGGCTCGATTTTTTTGAGCTCTTCCTTGTCGAAAAGCTGCAGATACGGATAAAGCTCTTTAAATTTCTCAAAGCGCTCTTTAATTAGCTCTACCTCGCTTTCGCCCACGCCAAGAGCCATTTTCTGCCCCTGAAATAAAAATTTATTCTCATATCCGTGCTTTTGGCAATATTTCACGATCATATCCGCCTTGCGCTTGACTTCGGTCGCTTTTTGCAGGTCGTAGTTGGTCTCGATGTCGCCGCAATGAATCGTCTGAGAGTTTGCGCTGGCTTTAGAATTTAGCGTCGCAAGCCCTTCGTATTTTTCAAGTAGAGCGATATTTTTGATTCCGCTAAATTCTGCTAGCACGTACGCTAGCGCACTGCCCGTTATACCGCCGCCTATGATGATTACGTCGTAATGTTTTTCTTGCATGCCCTTTCCTTATCGAATTTGGCTGCAATTGTGCGAAAATTTCGCTTAAAAGCTAGTTATAAAAGCGTGAATTTAGATGATTTTATATAAAATTCGCACCATTTCATTTTGGGAGTAGTATATGAAAAAATCGATTCTTGTCGGATTAAGTTTGATTGTAGCCACGTCGCTGTGGGGCGCGGATAAGAAAATTTATCGCCTTAAGCTAGCTCAGACTTACGAGCTTAGTATGCCTATCGTAGGCGATGTCGCTAAGCGTATGGCGGATCTTGCAGATAGTATGTCTGATGGCAGGCTGAAAATCAGCATCGACGCGCCTAGCAAACATAAAGCACCTTTTGCGATCTATGACATGGTTAAAAACGGACAATACGATTTAGGCTATACTGCGAGCTACTATTATAAAGGCAAAAATAGCGCGAATATGCTGTTTACGACCGTGCCTTTTGGTATGACGAAAGATGAGCAGCACGCTTGGTATTACTTCGGCGGGGGTAAGGAGCTAGCGGATAAATTCTATGCTAAAAGCAATCTAAAGGTCTTTAATATCCTAAATAGCGGCATGCAGATGGGTGGCTGGTTTAAAAAAGAGATTAATACGCTAGATGATCTAAAAGGGCTTAAATTTAGAATTCCAAGCTTTGGCGGGGAGGTTATGAGCCGCCTTGGCGTCGCAGTCGCTACGATACCGGTAGGTGAACTATATATGGCGCTAGAGATGGGCACCATCGATGCGGTTGAGTGGGCAAGTCCTAGCTTTGATATACCTCTAGGCTTTCACAAGGTCGCAAATTACTATTATACGGGATGGCAAGAACCCGCTAGCGAGCAGCAGATCGTGATAAATCTACAAACTTGGCAGAAACTTCCTAAGGACTTGCAAAATATCCTAGAGGCTTCGATCGCTAAGGCGCGCGAATACGCAGAAAACGAGACGTTTTATAAAAACGTAATAATTTGGGATGAGATCAAAAAGAAATATCCGAACGTTCAGATTCGCTCTTTTTCGCCTGAAATTATGCGTGCGCTTCGCAAGGCGACGGATGAAATTTTAGCCGAAGAAAGCGAGAAAAATCCCGATTTCAAAGAGATTTGGGAGAGCCAAAAGGCGTTTTTAGCTAAAGCTAGAACGTGGACTAAGATGGGTGATTTTACATATATCGAAAAAACGGGCGACGTTGAAGCCGAGCAGAATTTCACTGCTTCGGTGAAAAAAATCTCTGTCCCTGAGCCCGTAAATAGTGCAGCCAGCGAGATAAATGCAAGCACTGCCGCTCCAAAAAACGAGGATAATCAGACGAAATAGTGCTTCGCTTTAAGTCGCGTTTTTATGCCGCGCGGCTAAACTAAGCGCCAGATAAAGGTGCATGCGGCTTAAATTTGATCGGCAATTTAGGCAATTTAGGCGAGGCGCGGGTGATTAAAATGCAGGCGATTTACTTATTTGCAGCTGCGTAGCTCGGAGTATCTTTAAAATTTTAATTTATGAAAGCGGCGATGAAATTTTATCGCCGCTTTAGCATTTAAGTTAAGGCATGCAATTTGCATCGCTGCGTTTAAAGCCTAATTTAAAAGCTGCTAGGTCGCCGCCGCACAAGGCTAGAATTTTATCAAGCTCCAAGCCTCCTATCTTTTTGCTTTATTCTTTTATCTTTTGCGTTATTTAAGCTTGATATTCCGCCGTGCTCGTTTGCGGGCGACATTGAGCGAGGGAGAATTTATCTTACTTTTTCATTTTGCGTAGTTAGCGGAGGAGCTTTGGCGAAGCGTGCTAATCTGCGATTTCAAATTAGTAGCGTTCATAAATTCCACATTTTAAAATTTCAGCGCTTTTATCTTGCAAATGCCGCTTTTAAGTGAAATTTGCTTCGGGTTTTCTTGCTGTATAAAGCAGTGAACTTCAAAT
>CAUONQ010000068.1:0-6443 GCA_963456995.1 uncultured Campylobacter sp.
AATTCTATCTTGCCGGTTTTTTCAAAGAATTTCACCATTAGATCCGCTTTAAAATTTCCACTCGGTTGGTTTTTGGAATTTTACAGCATGGAATTTAGCGTAAAATTTCATCTTGCAAGCGGGGATTGTCGCAAATTTTATTTCCTTAGAAGTGGAGCCTGGCGCGTAACATTTCGCTTGAAAATTTTAAAATTCTAAAATTTAGCTTTTCAAATTTAGCCTGTTGCGCGAGCTTAGCTCTGCCGCTCCCTAATTTCGCTTACTAGTCGTCCGCCGATCGCGTAGTCGTCAGTGGATATTTCATCTATCGTAACGACCGTGGTTTTCTCGCCCCTACCTAGCACGGCTACCAGGGCATCGGTTAGGTCTTTTACGAGCTTTGCTTTTTGTTCGCGACTTAAGCCGCCACGTTCTTTGGTGATTTTGACGTTTATATAGGGCATTAATTCTCCTTAAAATAAACGTAATTGTAGCCAAAATTTCGTCTGTGCGCCTGAAAGTGCGAAATTTTATGTTAAAATCGCCGCGATCTAAATTTAAGGAGAAAATATGCCATTGTTAGATAGTTTTAAGGTCGATCATACCCGTATGAATGCCCCTGGCGTGCGGCTCGCAAAGAGCATGCGCACCAAAAGCGGCGATAAGATCAGCGTCTATGATCTGCGGTTTTGCCGCCCGAATTTAGAGATCATGAGCGAGCGCGGCACCCACACGCTGGAGCATCTTTTCGCGGGCTTCATGCGTGAGCATCTAAATAGCGCGGACGTTGAGATCATCGACATATCGCCGATGGGGTGCCGCACGGGCTTTTATATGAGCGTGATCGGCGCGCCCAGCGAGAGCGCCGTCGCGGCGGCGTGGAGCGCGAGTATGAAGGATATTTTGGGCGTGGGCTCTCAAAAAGATATCCCCGAGCTGAATAAATTTCAGTGCGGCACCTTCGCGATGCACTCGCTAGCAGAAGCCAAACAGATCGCGCAAAATGTGCTAAATAAGGGTATCGGCGTGATCAAAAACGACGAGATCGCACTGGATCCAAACAAGATAAAATAGTTTTGAAATTTAAGAGATAGCGCAAAATTCTAGCACTATCTCTTTGGGCGCCGCTTGTTCTGCGATCAGTGTATAACGCACCATAAAATATTATCGTAAAATGTGCAAAAATTCGAGGTGCAAAAATGCGTATTTGCTAAAACAAGCCAGAGGTAACATCTATTTATAAGCCGATTTAGCTTTATAAACCGACTTGGCGCTTGCCGTAAAGTCTACGCCATGCGAGGTTTTTGATAAAAGCTACGATTTGGCTTTAATCTGGGTAGCAAAAGCGCACAAGCAGAGCTCATATCAAATTTAATAAATTTATCTAGCAGAGCAGCTTTAAATTTAGAAGAATTTTTAAAATTCCGTCTTAAATTAAAGCCGAAATTCTACCAGCAAACACCCTGCTTATGCGTTTTCTTGCTTTTAGATGCGATCTTCAATCCTCCAAAAAAATCGTATAGTAAAACGAGAATTTAAAATTTTTATTTAAGGTTTCGTTGTGAGTTTGGCGCTTGAAATTTCACTTTCGCTGCACGAAAAGAATGCTAAAATTCCGCCGAAACCGCACCTGATGCGGTGAACTTAAAGGAGAGAAAGTGCAAAGAGTTTTTCATATAAAAGATGCTATTTGTAGCGACGAGCGAGCCGTAAAAACGACATTTTTTACTACGGAGGCCACTTGCAGCGCGGTTTGGATCGTCAAACGCGGCCAGATCGTAGCGCCGCATATTCACCCAGACGGCGATGACGTGTGGATCTGCTTAAGCGGACGCGGCGTGTTTTATCCGAGCAAGGGCGAGGAGGTGCCGATCTGTGCGGGCGATCTAATCATTTCCAAAAGCGGAGAGTGCCACGGTATGAAAAATACTGGCGATGAGGATTTTGTGTTTGCAAGCGTTACGGCGCCGATTCCGTGCGGCTACGAAGCGCTTTGAATTAAAATTTGCCAGAGATTTTGTGGTATTCGCAAAATAAATTAGCGCCGCAAAAAGTTGAATCAGAATTTGTCCGCAGCGTTAAATTTCATAAATTTAGCTGCGCTTTTGTACAATTTCAAGTGCCGCGCAATCTGCGGCGAGATTAAATTTGAGGCAAAAGATGTATGAAGATTTTACGCAAGAGCCAAAGGATGAGCGCGCGCAAAAGAAGCGCAAAGCTAGGGCGCGCAAGGTAGAAGCAGATCGTAAGCCGGTGCGAGACGCGCCTCGAGGTATGCCGCTTTGGCGTAAGATCGCGCTTGGCGCGACATTTGTATTCGCGGCTTTTAGCGTGCTTATTCTAGCGGCGGTTATAAATTCCGCAGACGACTACTCGCCGCGAGACGACGAGCAGATCAAATACAGCGATTTTTATAAAAAAGATGGCGAAATTTACGCCCTCGTGGTGGGTGCGGGCTATTTTGTGATACCGGGCGCGGACGCGGCGAGCTTTCGGGTTTTGGATTTCGGCTCCGGCTACCGCTCCAACGTCGCGGCGGATAAAAACGCCGTATATTGCGGAAACATCGCGATGAGCGAGCTAGAGCCCGCGCGCACGAAAGCCGTGGCGTTCGGATACGTAAGCGACGGGCAAGTTAGTTATTTTTGCGACGGCGAGGCGGTGTGGAACGACGCGCTGGGAGCGCTTAAACTCACTTATGAAACCTTGGCGCATATCTTTTGGGATGCGCCCAAGCCGCAAAGCTACCTCTATAAATTTAAACGCATGGACGCTACGGATCTGCGCCAAATCGCGGGCGTGTATTACGCTGCGCAGGGCTCTCGCGCGTTTTATAAAGGAGAGATTTTGCCGGGCGCCGATGCCGCGAGCCTGCGCCAGATAGAGGGAAGCGATGGGCGCGCTAGCGACGTTTACACCGCGGACGGCGCGAACGTGTATTTTAAAAACCTGCGCCTTGACGCGCGCGATAACGGCGGGCATTACGAACTTTTGAGGCAGTGGTTGGACTATTTTTTGTGGGATGCGAAAAGCGGCGACGTTTTTGCGAATGATTTAAAATTTGACCTCGCCGCCGCGCCCTATACTCCGCTAAATAGGCAGCTCGCGCACTCAAACCATCTGCTTTTTGCCTCCCCTGGCGGCATCTATTATTTTGACGAGAATGACGGAAAGCAAAAGCGCGCGGCAGACAACCCCTTTGCGAGCGAGGTTCGCGCGCTTAGCGGCAGCGTATTTCAAAGCGGCGAGCGGATATATTTTTTAGAAGGCGCCGAAGTTTGGGGCGGCGGCCGCAGCACTCGCAGGCTGGTCGCTCGCAAAAGCGGGCTTTTCGCGCTCGAGCTGCCACACGAGTGGCGCAGGGTCGGCGGCGTGCACGGCGGGCTATACGGCTGGGTCTATTCAAACGGCGGGCGATTTTTCTATTTCGACGATCTGGGCTCTTCGCAGCTGATAGATCGGTGCATTTATGAGATTAGGGATCTAAGCTTGGTTGAAATTTTGCTTCAAAAAAGCAGCTTTGGCACGAGTAAAATTCGCGAGATGATAAAGAGCGGTGGGCTTGAGGCGGTGGACGGCGAGCTGCTTTTTGAGGTAAAGACGCGGGTGGAATTTTAGCCGCGATTTGGGTGCAGACGACGATTTCGTGCAGATCGGGTCGCTTCGGTTTTTGATTTTAGCTGCGATTTGGATGTAGAGTGCGTCGCTAAGCTTTAAAATTTGCCTCTATTCGGCATAAACTTTATGAAATTTAAAGCTACGGCACAAACTTTGGCGTAAGCTTAAAATTTCATCGCAAATCGCTTTAGGGCGGTCGTATAAAATTTATTTCACCGCACCGAGACAGCTCGCGGAATATTTTGTATGTGATAAACTTGGTGCGGCTCGGACGATAATTTTATGTATCGCGACGAGCAGAGCTTAAAATGGTGTGCATAGCTATGAGATTTGCATATTGTGGCGAGGTCGTACTAGAAATAGAGTTTGTGGGCGCGGCATTAAATTTTGTATCTAAGCAAGTGACGCGCGATGTGCGAAACGAGGCATGCGCACGATAATTTCGGCACGGCCAGACGACAAATTTTAAATTCCAAGCGCTTTAAAATGCGGGCTCGAATGCGTAGAAAATATGCTCCTAGCGATAGGTCGCCGAATTTGGTAGACAGAAATTTAATCTATGATGACTTAAACTGCAGCTCTGTGGCGGCGACACGTCACGCGCATGGTGGAAATAATTTTATGAACGATTTGGGCTTACGATCGAGCAAGGCTCTAAAATCTTGCTGTAAAATTTAGTTCTATGAGCGCTTTAACTTTCTAAAGGTCGGTTTCTTTACTGGGCTTCGTATGGCAAAATTTTAGTTCTATGAGCGATTTAACCGAGCTAGGCGAAAGAATTTTGCGTTGCAAATGTCTTTGCCTCTAGTCGGACGCTCGTCGCCGTTTATTGAGCGCATTCACCGCTTCACGCTCGCAAGTGTGTCGTTTTATATCGCAGATGCGGCACCTATCGTTTAAATCACATCGCTTGAAATTTTATTCGCAAGTTCTATTTGCGCGGCGTTATTTTTAAATTTTTTGCATATTTCGTTTGTGCTGTGTTATAGTAAATCTATCACGGCATATTTGCATGCATCGCGTCGTTTGCGTGCGCGCCCTTCACGTTTTGCGCGACATTTGGTTTTTTATGTCGCAGCGCGATAGTGCCGTATAAATTTTATACTTTGCGGCGCCACCTTCTCTGTATCGCACGCCGTTTTGCGAGCATATGAGACCCAAGCGGCGTCAAAAGCGAGCATAGGATACAAACGCTATTTTATAAATCCGCTTGCTACTACGCGGTCGCGCTCGTCGTAAAAAACCGCGAGCTGTGCCGGAGCGATGCCCGCTGCGGGTGCAGACAGCACGGCATGCACGCCGCCGTCTTCGCGAGGCGAAATTTTAACGGGGAGTTTGGCGCTGCGGTAACGGATCTTAACGCCTAGACCCGGCATATTTAAAATTTCATCCCTGCTTAAAAAGGCGTTAAAATTTTCGGTGTCGAACTCGTAGGTTGCCAGCTCATCCTTGCCGCCCACGACGATCTCGTTTTTGTGCGGGTCGATGCTTAGCACGAAGTGCGGCTCATGCGCACCGTGCACCGTAAAACCGCGGCGCTTGCCGATCGTGTAGTGCATATAGCCCTCGTGAATGCCGATGGCGTTGCCCGCGCGATCGCGCACGATGCCTGGCATTTTGGTACCCGTATGACGGTTTAAAACGTCGATGTAGGTGGTGTCTACAAAGCAGATCTCGCTGCTTTCGCTCGCAGAAGCGATCTGCGAAAGCTCCTCATAGGCGCGCGCGGCCTCTTTGACGTCCTTTTTATACATCCCTCCAAGTGGAAAGAGCATAAACTTAAGCGCGGCGGGATCGATGTTTGCTAAAAAATAGCTCTGATCTTTGCTAAGATCGGTCGCAGCTTTTAAAAGCCCGTCCTCGATACGGACATAATGCCCCGTAGCTAGGCGCTCAAAGCCTTGCTCGCGCGCAAATTCCAAAAGCTTGCCGAGTTTTATGCGGCGGTTACACAGTGCGCACGGATTTGGCGTAAGACCGTTTATATAGGCCTGCACGAAGGGCTCGTAAACATCGCGATTAAAATCATCCTGCAGATCCAAAATGTGGATTTTTATACCCAAAAACTCGCCTACTTTGCGGACTTTGGCGATGTTCGCCTCGTGATAGCCGGGCTTTGCGTGCAGCTTCATATAGCAGCCCTCTATCTCGTGGCCCGCGTCCTGCAGCAGCTTCGCGCACATCGAGCTATCCACGCCGCCGCTCATCGCGACTAAAATTTTCATTCGTTCTCCTTACGTTGCACGTCCGTTAAAATTTCATCCACGCTGTCGCAGAGCTTAAAATTTTGCAGATCGCTTTCGTTTATCGCGCCAGATTTTAGCAGTGAAGTGCGGAAAAACTCCATCAAAGGCGCGTAAAATTCCTCGTCGTAAAGATAGATCCGTGCGCGTTTAAAGCCCGTCTGCACCAGCACTAAAATTTCGAAAAACTCATCCAGCGTCCCAAAGCCGCCAGGAAAGATGACGAAAATTTCGCTGTTTTCGATGAGGGCGCCTTTGCGCGGCGCAAATGCTGAAAATTTCGCGCCCTGCGTCAAAAAGCCGTTGCTTTTTTGCTCAAACGGTAGCATGATGTTAAAGCCCACGCTGTGCGTTCTTGCTCTCGCAAATGCACCTCGGTTGGCGCCTTGCATAATGCCGCCACCGCCTCCGGTGATGATCGAGTATCCTAAATCGGCGAGCCCCTCGCAAAGTTTTTGCGCGTCTTTTACGTAGCGATTGTCCTCGCTAAAGCGTGCCGAGCCGAAGATCGTGGCGCTTTTGCCCACGTTTTTGAGATTGTCGCGGGCGATTTTGATGTCTTTTAAAATTTCTTTCAACTGCATGATTAATCTATCTTTTGTG
>CAUONQ010000069.1:0-6435 GCA_963456995.1 uncultured Campylobacter sp.
TACTCTTGCCGGACGTCAAACATCGCCGATATCGAAATTATGTACCGTCCGAGTACCGATCTTGCGATATGGAACTACATAGCACGAGAGATCGTTTATAACCATCCAGAGATGATAGACGAAAAATTTATTAAAGAGCACTGTGTATTCGCTACAGGCCCTGTGGATATCGGCTACGGCTTGCGAGAAGATATAAATCATAAAAAATACCGCAAGACCGAGCTTGATACCGCGGCTAAGCAAAAATCCAAAATTTTAAGCAAATCCGAGGGCGTTACGTTAGCATATCTGGGTATGAAAGAGGGCGACGTACTCGAAAACAAACACTCTGACAAATCGGACGCTCACTGGCTCATAAGCTTCGAAGAATTTAAAAAAGCGCTAGAGCCTTACACGCTAGATTTCGTAGCGCCTTTAGCTAAGGGGGACGAAAGTGAGGATTTAGAGGCATTTAAGACCAAGCTAAAGCAGCTGGCAGATTATTACATCGAAAAGGATCGCAAAGTAGTAAGCTTTTGGACGATGGGCTTTAATCAGCACTCAAGGGGAACTTGGGTTAATGAGCAAAGTTACATGGTACATTTCCTTCTTGGCAAGCAAGCCAAGCCCGGCTGCGGAGCGTTTTCGCTTACCGGTCAGCCTAGCGCTTGCGGCACAGCTAGAGAGGTGGGCACATTTTCTCACCGCCTACCTGCTGATATGGTCGTGGCAAATCCGGCTCACAGAAAGGTTTCCGAAAAAATTTGGAAACTTCCCGAAGGCACGATAAATCCAAAACCGGGTGCGCACTATGTGCAGGCTCTACGCAATCTCGAAGATGGCAAGATAAAATGGCTGTGGGTTCAGGTAAATAACCCGTGGCAGCAGATCGCTAACGCAAACCACTGGATAGCCGCAGCGCGCGAGATGGATAACTTCATCGTAGTAAGCGATCCGTATCCGGGACTAAGCGCAAAGGTAGCTGATCTAATCCTGCCAACTGCGATGATCTACGAAAAATGGGGCGCATACGGCAATGCCGAGCGCAGAACTCAGTGGTGGAGACAGCAGGTCCTTCCTGTGGGCGATGCGATGAGCGATACGTGGCAGATGCTAGAGTTTTCCAAGCGCTTCAAGCTCAAGGATTTCTGGGGCGAGGTTAAAGTAAATGATAAGCTTACGCTTCCAAACGTATTGGATAAAATTTCAGAATTCGGCTATACGCCAGAGACTACACTATTTGAAGTGCTCTTTGCAAACAAAGACGCCCAGGCTTTCGCGGCAAAAGATCCGATTATGGCAAGCTTCGATAACTCCGAAGTAAACGGCGACTCTCGCGGCGTAATTGGCAGCGACGGCAAAGAATTTAAAGGATATGGCTTTTTCATCCAAAAATATCTCTGGGAGGAATACCGAAAATTTGGCACCGGTCATGGACACGATTTAGCTGATTTCGATACATATCACAGAGTGCGCGGTCTTAGATGGCCGGTCGTAGACGGCAAAGAGACGCTTTGGCGCTTTAACGCTCAATACGATCCTTATGCTAAAAAAGCGGCTCCGGATAGCGACTTTGCCTTTTATGGCAACGCCAAAGCGGCACTTCCTAGCGGCGATCTAAAATCCGCTACTTCGGGCGAAGAAAAAACAAGCCTTGCCAATAAAGCTAAAATTTTCTTCCGTCCATATATGGATCCTGTGGAAGTGCCGAGCGAGGAGTATCCTTTCTGGCTATGTACGGGTCGCGTACTGGAGCACTGGCATACGGGCACTATGACTATGCGCGTACCGGAGCTTTATCGCGCCGTACCGGAAGCAAGATGTTATATGAACGAAGCCGACGGCGCCAAAATCGGCGTACAACAAAACGAAATCGTCTGGATCGAGTCGCGTCGCGGCAAGGTAAAAGCGCGCGTAGACTTCCACGGACGTAACATTCCGCCGAAAGGGCTTATTTTCGTGCCGTTTTTTGACGAGAAGGTTTATATCAACCGCGTCACGCTCGATCATACCTGCCCGCTTTCAAAAGAGACCGACTACAAAAAATGCGCGGTTAAAATTTACAAGGCGTAAATTATGAATAGGCGTGAGGTCTTGGGTATTCTTTCTTTAGCTGCGGGCGTAGGCGTTTTGGGGCTCGGAGTCGCAAACTCCAGCGAGCACGCCAAACTCCGCCCGCCCGGAGCTATAAGCGAGAAAGAATTTCTTAGCAAATGCCTAAGGTGCGGACTTTGTGTCGAGGCGTGTCCGTTTGATACGCTTAAGCTTGCGAGCTTTTGCGATCATGCTATTGCAAACGGCACGCCGTTTTTTATCCCGCGCGAAATTCCGTGCTATATGTGCGACGACATACCTTGCGTCGCGGCCTGTCCTAGCGACGCACTAGATAAAAGCTTAGTGAGCGAAGACTCCAAGCTTAACGTGCGTCTATCCAAAATGGGCGTTGCGGTCATAGATACCGAGCATTGCATCGCTTATGCCGGTATCCAATGCGACGCGTGCGTGCGAAGCTGCCCCGTAATGGATAAGGCGCTTAGGATCGATTACCGCCACAACGACCGCACCGAAAAGCACGCTCTGCTCGTGCCCGTTGTAGATAGCGACTACTGCACGGGTTGCGGTAAGTGCGAGCATGCCTGTGTCACGAAAAAGGCGGCTATCAGCGTCGTGGAGCGCGAGCGCGTCATAGGAATTTCCAGCGATAACTACGTCAAAGGCTGGATCAAGGGCGACGATGCAAAGCTAAAGGATGCAGATACCAAAATCACGCTCGATCCGCAAAAGAGCAAGGACTACTTAAACGAGGACGATCTAATGGAAGGGGCTAGGCAATGAAATACACTATTTTAAGGCGTTTGAGCCAAATTTCTATTCTAGTCCTTTTTATTTTAGGAAATAATTTCGCCTTCAAAGCCGCGAGCGAAAACGGAATTTTATCCGGAATTCTAAAAGGCAATCTAAGCTCGTCGAAACTTTTGGGTACGATTAATCTAAGCGATCCGTTTGCGACGGCGCAGATGCTGCTAGCTAGCTTTTCTTTGGGCGCTACGGCGGTTGTCGGAGCGGTTATCGTAGGAGCATTTTATGCGCTTATAGCGCCGCGAGTATATTGCTCATGGGTTTGCCCGATAAATTTACTAACCGATCTTGCCGCGTGGCTTCGTAAAAGACTTGGCATAACGACTAGACTCGTTAGCGTAAATCGCAAAGCTCGCTACGTCCTAGCGGTGCTAGCTTTAGTTTGCAGCGGAGCTTTCGGCTTTGCGGCATTTGAGAGCATAAGCTTTATCTCGCTTTTCGCGCGCGCCGTCATAGCGCTGAGTGCTAGTGCGTTTGCAATCGCGCTACTGATTGTAGTTTTTGAAATTTTCGCAGGCGATCGCACGATCTGTTCGCGGCTATGCCCGCTCGGCGGATTTTGGGCGGCGCTTAGCTATTTTAGCATCATTCGCATTCGCCACGAGGTTGATAAATGCACGATGTGCGGCAAATGCAAAATGGTCTGCCCCGAAGTTCAGGTGCTTAAGATGGTTGGGCGCGAAAACGGGCGCGTTAGTAGCGAGTGTATCAGCTGCGGGCGCTGCATCGACGTATGCGACGATGACGCATTAAATTTTAGTATATTAGGAGTGAAAAAATGAAAAAAATGGTTTTAGGCTTGGCTCTTGCATGCTGTGCGGCGCTATTTGCCGCGGACAAGACGGCTTCTATAGACGCCGACAGCTTGGGCTTTATAAAAAGCGTGGACGAATCGGCGCAAAATAAAAACTCTCTGCCCGATTTCAAATATAGCGAGGATGCTCCGGGCGCCGCTTCGAAGATCGAGCGCAGCTTCGAAAACGCTCCGCCTCTTATACCGCACAGCTTAGAAGGGCTTGTACCGATCACAAAGAATAACAATATGTGCGTAACCTGCCATATGCCCGATGTCGCTAAGGATGTAGGCTCTACGCCGATTCCAAAAAGCCACTTGGTGGACTTTCGTACAGGCGCGGATCTAAATGGCACGCTAGCCGAGCAAAGATTCAACTGCACTCAATGCCACGTACCGCAAGCCCAAACCAATCCGCTAGTGAAAAATAATTTCAAAGCCGATTTTAGCAGGTTTAGCGACGCAAATTCCACTTCTAATCTCATAGATACGCTAAATCAAGGCGCCGAGGTTGAGTAGGAGCGCGCGATGAAATTTTTACCACCGCTGCTACTTTGCGCCTGCTTCATCTATGCCGGCAACGGCGTTGCAATACCTAGTGGCGCTGTGGGCATAGATGCGCCTGCAAAGATCAAACATGCTAGCTTAATACTAGAGCTTGACGCAAATGTTGCGGTGCTAAAAAATCTAGACGGCGAAATTTACGCAGGGCTTGACAACGGCAAGCTCTATAAAATAACCATTAGCTCCGTGGAGAGTTCCATGCAAAATTCTGCCGCCGGACAAAATTTCGCAGATCAAAATTCCGTCGCAAGCATAAATTCCGATGCGGCGCAGAATTTCAATGCAAAAGCGAGCGTAAATTCCACGAGAGATTCTACTGCGAATTCCGCTGCCGTAAATTCTTTAGCAAATTCAACCGCAGCAAATTCTACGAAGCAAAATTCTGCCGAAAATTCTACGGCATTAAATTCCGCCTCAAATTCCGCATCGGGCGCAATATCCAAAACGCTAATTTTCGCCCTGCCCTCGTCCAAAAATTACCTAGACGAGCCGATGGGCGCTACCATATTCGACGTCGATAAACTAGGCGAAAAATACGCATTTTTATATAACGGCGACGCGTTTGAAAAGATGCTGGGCGTGTTTGCGGGCGGCAAGATCACGCACTACAAGCTACCGATGACGGGGATTAAAAACGTCTATTTCTACGACGAAAATACCGTGATTTTGCTAGGTCTTGGTAGCGAAATTTTATACTTCGACCTACCTAGCAGCAAGGTAAGCTTCGAGCAAAAGCTCACCATCGCATCTTTGGGCGGTAGCGCCTACGACCGCGCTAGCGGGACGCTACTAATCTCGTGCGAAGGCGGCATCGTGTTTTATTTCGACGCGAAAGCAAAAAAGCTTATGAGCCAAAAGTCCCTGCACAAGGACGGGATCTATTCCGTGGCGCTGCTTGGCGATCGCATGATGAGCGGCTCGAACGACAAGGAAAGATCGTGCTACTACGAAAACGGCGATTTCGCTAAATTTTATAACGCCCATTTTGCAGTTTTCGCCGTGGCGCTAAGCCCCGAGCTGGGCGCTTTTACCGTTAATAATGGCGTGCGCGTAATCGATAAAGCAGGCGAGATCATTCGCGGCATCGAGCTAGATAACGATATCATCAACTATCTGCTTTTCGAAGGAGATTATCTCATGGGCTCGGGGTACAATAGATATATCTATTTTTGGGGGCTAAAATGAATATTTCAAGCGTCGTGATCTATCTAGGCGCAAATACCGACGTAGCGGCGTTTCGCAAGCAGCTGCAAAGTATCGGCGGCTGCGAGTTCGTAGCGTGCGAGGACGGCAAGGCGGTAGCCACGATTAGCGCAGAGAGCTTCGAGGACGAGATCGCCGCATTTCGCGCGATAGAGGCCATAGAGGGCGTAAGCGAGGCGATGATGATCTACTCATACTCCGATCTGGACGCAGATATCGCCGCGGCAAACTCCGACAACGGCGAGCAGATAATGCGCGAGCTGGACGAAAAAGACCCGAGCCAGATCAAATACGGCGGCAAGGTGCGGGTCTAAACCGCCGCCGCCATATTCGCGCTTTTTGTCTAAATTTTATATTTTCGACAATCTCTGCGTCACTCGGTAAAATTTTTTGTATAAATTTTATCCGCACTCACGGAATTTGAAATTTTTTCCAACTCATCTTTACCGCTTCTAGCCTGTTTTTGTATCTCTAGCCCGACGCCGCTTTTGCGCTCCTAACTGACTTTTGCGCTTTTGATCCGCCGCATTGCATTCGTCTGCGAAATTTTAATCTGCAGTTAAGCCCTGCGACGATGTGGAATTTTAAAAAACGACGGGCGGATAAATTTATAGAATTTCTACGTAGTGCGATGCCTCGCGCCGCATAAAAAACATGCCGCACCAAAATTAGACGCCACACAAAAAGATGCCGCAACTGCCGTCCGACGCCGCAGCCTATAAAGCGCCCCCACGCCGTCCGTCTGCTTGGGATGGTGCTATAAAATACGGCGACCGAGGCACCGACTGCTAGGCATAGACCGCTTTTATGCGCATAGCTTGAGTGCACCGCAAAGATAAAATTTTATGAGGGTTGGGCGACATACTGATGTTTATCAAAACAGTCAAAACGCCACCGAAGTAAGCCATCTGCTAATTGCCGTAGATGAGCCGTAAATATTAAAGTACGTGCAAGATCGCGGTTTGGATGCGGCGCAAACCATCCGTTAGCCTCACGGCCATCGCGGCACAGTTAAGAATTTTTTAAACTCCAAAACA
>CAUONQ010000070.1:0-6282 GCA_963456995.1 uncultured Campylobacter sp.
AGCTTATATAATTTGATAAAAAAGAAAGGAAGATTATGACGACAGAACCAATGACGCTTTACGGATATGAAAAGATCACCTC
Source organism: uncultured Campylobacter sp. (assembly GCA_963456995.1). Classification (GTDB taxonomy): domain Bacteria; phylum Campylobacterota; class Campylobacteria; order Campylobacterales; family Campylobacteraceae; genus Campylobacter_B. Next base: position 83 of record CAUONQ010000070.1, read on the forward strand.
CGAGCTCAAGGAGCTTCAGAGCGTGAAGCTACCCCACATCGTGCAGCAGATCGACATCGCGCGCGGACACGGCGATCTGAAAGAAAACGCCGAGTATCACGCAGCGCGCGAAGAGCAAGCGTTTCTACTCTCGCGAATCGCCGAGCTTAGCGACATCGTCTCTCGCTCAAAGATCATCGACCCTTCCACCTACGAGCACGACCGCGTAAAATTCGGCTCCACCGTTACCTTTATGGACGTGGAGACCGAGCGGGAGGAGATCTACACGATCGTAGGCCTTAGCGAGGCGGACATCTCGCGCAAGCTCATCAATATTAATACGCCTCTTGCGCGCCAGCTTTTAGGCAAGGCAGAGGGCGATGAGGTGGTGCTTCAGCTCCCATCGGGCACCCGCGACGTAGAAATTCTAAGCGTCGAATACAGGCCGATCAAATTTGGAAAATAAGATGAAAAAAGCGGGAATCATCGGCGTTAGCGGCTATACCGGGCTTGAACTGATTAAGGCTCTACTTTCCCACCCGGGTTTTGAAATTTCATATTTGGGCGCTTCGGCAGATGGTGAGATAAACGAAATTTTCCCGCAACTGCGCGGAGTTTTGCAGATGCCGGTACACCTCGCCGATGCCGCGGATGCCGCAAAGGCGTGCGATCTTATTTTTTTGGCGCTGCCGCATGAAAAAGCGATGGAATTTGCCCGCGAAATTTTAAAATTTAAAAGCGTCAAGGTAGTCGATCTATCGGCCGATTACCGCCTAAGCCGCGAGCTTTACGAGAAAAATTACACCGCTCATTTAGACCCTCGTAATTTAGCCCACGCCGTTTACGGACTGCCTGAGCTAAATCGCGAAAAGATCCGCGCCGCGCGCCTTACGGCAAATCCTGGCTGCTATCCCACCTGCTCTATTTTGGCGCTCGCACCGTTCGTGCGGCTACTAGATCCTAGTATCGGCGTATTTATCGACGCAAAAAGCGGAGTAAGTGGCGCAGGCAAGGCTCTTAAAGCAAGTAGTCATTTCGTAAGCGCGAACGAAAACGTAAATGCCTACTCGCCGATCTCGCATCGCCATGCAGACGAGATCAAAGAGCAGCTACAAATTTTAAGAGGCGGCGAATTTAGCACGCTTTTCGTGCCGAATTTGCTGCCGATTACGCGCGGAATGCTGGTTAGCGCGTTTGGCGTGCTGCAAAAGAGCGTGGACGCAGAGGCGGTGCTGCGGGAATTTTACGAAAATGAGCCTTTCGTGCGCGTCCGAAGCGAGCCGGTGAGTATAAAAAACGTCGTAGGGACGCACTTTTGCGATATTTTTGTAAAAACGGCGGGCGATAAAATTTGGATCAACTCGGCGATCGATAATCTTTTGCGCGGAGCATCGTCACAGGCGATCGCAAACGCAAATTTAATGTGCGGATTCGCCGAAGCTACGGCGTTGCCGCGCATCGCGCACGGAATTTAAGCGATGTATCGTTCGCAAAAGCCGTCACGCGCCGGAGCCTAAATGCAAAATGATCAAATTCAGACGATAAAACCGGGCGCGATCTTTATCGGCGATGCGCATGCAGGCGCGAGTAGGCCGCAATTTTTGAAATTCTTGCGCGCGCTGTGTTCCGCGCAAAGTCTGCCGCCTCAAATTTTTATGATGGGCGATATGTTTGATTTTTTGGCAAATACGAGCTATGTGCAGCGCTTCTATGAAGAGGAGGTCGCGCTAATAAACGAGCTGTCGCGAAAATGCGAAATTTTTTACTTCGAGGGCAACCACGATTTTAATCTGCGCGAAATTTTCCCCTGCGCAAAAGTTTATCCAAACGCCGCGCAGCCCGTGAAATTTATCTGCGAGAGCGGCGAGGCGGTGCAGATCGCGCACGGCGATCTGTTTTTGCCGCGCCTGACGCAGTTTGCTCTGCTTTCGCTGCGAAACAGAGCTTTCTTAAAATTTATGGACCTGCTAGATCGCGCTTTAAAATTTAAAATTTCAAAGATGATCTTAAAATCGCAAGAGGGGAAAAATCTATACAAAAAAATGCCAAATTTTAAGGATATAATCGCGCCGAAGATCGATTTTTACACGGCAAATTTGATCATCGAAGGGCACTACCATCAAGATGAAATTTTATATTTCGGCGAGAAAAAATATATAAATTTGTGCTCGTTCGGGGTCGGGAGCAAAATTTACGAGGTCGCAAAAAGCGAAAAATTTATGCTAATTCCAAAAAACTTAAACTTAAATTAGCTATAATTCCTAAATTTTTGCGAGGATATTTATGATAAAGCTTTGTGTTTTCGACTTTGATTCTACGCTGATGGACGGCGAGACGATAGGTTTTTTCGCCGCTAAAATGGACACACAGCGACAAGTTAGCGAAATTACAAAGCGCGCGATGGCGGGAGAGCTTGATTTTTTCGAGAGCCTTAGCGAGCGCGTGGCGCTGATAAAGGGGATGAAGCTTAGCGATGCTAAAGCTATCGCGGAAAGCCTGCCTTTTGTTTGCGGCGCTAGCGAGATCATCGCGTATCTGAAAAATAAAGGCATAAAGGTGATCGTCTTTAGCGGCGGGTTTCATCTCGCTACCGACGCCGCGCAGAAAAAACTAGGCTTTGACGCCAGCTTTGCGAACTATCTGCATGAAAAAAACGGAATTTTAACCGGGCTTTTCGGTGGCGAGATGATGTTCGGCTACTCAAAAGGCGTCCTGCTTGCGCAGCTTAAATCGCTGATGGGTCTAAAGACGAGCGAAGTAATGTGCGTGGGAGACGGCGCGAACGACGTTTCGATGTTTCGCGAGGCGGGATTTAAAATCGCCTTTTGCGCGAATGAGATTTTAAAAGAGCACGCAAGCGTCTGCATTGAAAAAAAGGATTTGAAGGAGATTATGAAATATGTATGATAAAGCCCTAAATTTCAGCCTTTGGTGCGACTTTTTGGAGCGCGATTTTATCGATAAAGATTTCGACGAGCTGATCAAAAAAGGGATAATTAACGGCGCGACTTCCAATCCCGCGATCTTTAAAAACGCGATCCTAAGCTCCCCAGCATACGATGCGGCCAAAGAGGAATTTAGAAAAAAAGAGCCTAAAAAGCTGTATGAAATTTTAGCCACCGCGGACATCAGAAGCGCGGCGGAGAGCCTGCTTAAAAATTTTATTAACGGCGATGACGGCTTTGTGAGTATCGAGGTTGATCCATATTTCGCAGACGATGCTGAGGCGATGTATCGCGAAGGCAAACACCTATACGGCACGATCGGCATGCCAAACGTAATGATAAAAATCCCCGCTACTAAGGCGGGCTACGAAGCGATGCGCGATCTGCTAAAAAAGGGGATCAGCGTAAACGCGACCTTGGTTTTTTCGCCTGAGCAGACCGCAAAATGTATCGAGGCGATAAAAGAGGGTATCGCGGGCTTTCGCCGCTACTTCCCGAAAGCAAATTTACCAAAAACCGTAATTAGCATCTTCGTTAGCCGCTTCGATAGGTTACTGGATGAAAAAATGGCCGCGGCGGGCCTTCCTACCGGCAAAATCGGCACGATGAACGCTTCAAAATGCTACAATATCATCGCTAAAGAAAATTTAAACTACGTAAAACCGCTGTTTGCGAGTACGGGCGTAAAAGGAGATGATCTGCCGAAGGATTATTACGTAAGCGAGCTGATGTATCCGGGCTGCGTAAACACCGCGCCGCTTGAGACCATAGAGGCTTTTGTAAGAGGCGATCAAAAACCCAAAACGCCGCCGAGCGATGAAGAGATAGAGCATTTTTTCGCGCGCGTAGCGGATGCTAAGATCGATATGAAAAAAGCGTATAAAAAGCTGCTGGATGACGGACTGGTGGCCTTTGAAGAAGCATTTAAAGAGATAATAAAAACACTTAAAAAGGAGAAATGATGGCGGGTTCTATAGATTATTCGCAGTATCAAGTTGACGCTTCTACGCTGGATTTTAAGCAGCGAGATAGGCTAAATAAATATCTGGAATTTTTGATCCAAAATGGCGGTAGCGACCTTCACATTAAATCAGGCGCGGTTATCAGAGGTCGTATCCATGGCGAGCTAGTAAAATTTAGCAAAACGCCATTTTTGAAAGAAGACGCGATGACGCTAGCTAAGGAGCTTCTCATCACGCGCTTTCCTGAGCTTATCGAGAAAAAGAGCGTGGATTTTACCTACAAACTAAACGAAGATTATCGCTTTCGCGTTAATATTTTCTTTCAGATCGACGGTATCAGCGCGGTTTTCCGAACGATCCCGGTTAAAATTCCTGAGATCGACGATTTAGGTTTACCGCCTTCGATCAAAGATATTTGCGACACGGCTATGCGCGGCGTCGTGCTACTTACGGGACCTACGGGAAGCGGAAAGACGACGACGATCGCAAGCATGATCAACCGCATAAATAGGCAAAGAACTAGCCACGTCGTTACGATCGAAGACCCCGTAGAGTTCGTTTTCAAAGACGATAAATGCATCATCAATCAGCGCGCTATTGGCGAGGACTGCAATAACTTCGCCGATTCGCTTCGCGCAGCGCTGCGAGAGGATCCGGACGTTATATTCGTGGGCGAGATGCGCGATTTGGAGACGATCGAGACCGCACTTCACGCCGCGGAAACGGGACACTTAGTGTTTTCGACGGTGCATACCATCGATGCGAAAGAGACGGTAAACCGAATCATTGCAATGTTTGAGCAGGCTGAGCAGGAGCGTATCCGAATGACGCTAGCATCCGTCCTAGAGGCGGTCATCTCTCAACGCCTTGCCCGTACTATCGAGGGCAAGCGCGTGGCTGTCGTTGAAATTCTACGCAAAAACACCCGTATTAAGGATATGATACTTGATGCGCGTGACGATGAAATTCCAGACGCGATCGCCGACGGTCGCAACACCTACGGCATGCAGACCTTCGATCAGCACCTGCTCGATCTTTACAGAGATGGCATCATTACCCGCGAGGAGGCGCTGGATAAGGCCTCTAAACGAAACGACCTCGATCTGCAGATCAAAAACGTGGACCTTGCCAAAAAAAGGGATTTGGCGGCGGAATCGGGAGAGAGCGCCGAGGAGATGCTCGCAGGCGAAGTCGTACAGCTAAAAGAGATCCGCTAAGTCGTAAATTTTAAAATTCTAAATTTTTGCAATTTAAAATTTTAAAGAATTCTGCCTGCCGCCGCGCAGGCGGAATTTAATTCATCTGTCCTATTGCGTACAAATATGCCGTGCTTTGTGGGATTTAGCGTAAATTTAATCGGCTAAATTCCGTGCGGCTTTACTTCTAAATTTCATCGTGGCGCTTAAATAGATTTAAAGCAACATTTGGCTATTATCACGCTTCATTTTTTCACAAAGGAAACCTAATGTTAGAAGGTATCGTTAGAGATAGTATCGGTAAAAGGGCTTCAAAATCCCTAAAACGAGATGGTTATCTAATCGCTAATATTTATGCGAAAGGATTTGAAAATATTAACGCAGCGTTTAAAGTAAACGACTTTATCAAAGCCATGCGTGCAAAAGAGAACCTTCCTTTCGAGGTTAGTGTGGGTGGTAAGACATATCGCGTCATCGTGCAAGAATACCAAAAGCACCCCGTCACAAATACCCTAATTCACGTAGATTTGCGAGTAGTTCAGGATGACGTCGTAAGCAAATATTTAGTGCCGGTTAAGGTAACTGGCGTCGCTAAAGGGCTAAAAAATAAAGGTATTTTGGTGCAATCCAAGCGCCGTATCGCCGTAAAATGCGCCGGCAAAGATCTACCAAACGATTTTACGCTAGATGTGAGTGATCTTGACGTAGGCGATTCGCTTTTGATCCGCGACATTCCGGTAAAAGAGGGCGTCAGCATCATTTTAGACGGCTCGGTAGCGGTAGTCGGAGTTACTTCGGCTAAATAGGGGCGCCTATGATACTGATCGCAGGACTTGGGAATCCTGCTCAGAAATACGCAGACACTAGACACAACGTCGGATTTATGCTAATCGACGAAATTTTAAAGACGGGCGGCTTTAGCGAGCTCGGCTCGTCTAAATTCCAAGGCGAGCTCTTCAAAAAGGGCTCGCTTCTTCTTTTAAAACCCCAAACTTTTATGAACTTTAGCGGAAACCCCGTAAAGGCGGTGAATGACTTTTATAAGCCCGAGCGTATCATCATAGTGCACGACGATATAGACTTGGATCTAGGCGCCGTTAAACTTAAAAAAGACGGCA
>CAUONQ010000071.1:0-6276 GCA_963456995.1 uncultured Campylobacter sp.
GGCATCGTTGCCGGCTTTCAAAGCGGCAACAAATACCAAACTCTTCTCGGCGTTACCGGCTCGGGTAAAACATTTACTATGGCAAATATCATCAAGCGTCTTGAAATTCCAGCGCTCGTAATGACGCATAATAAATCTCTCGCGGCGCAGCTTTATAGCGAATTTAAGGGCTTTTTCCCGCAAAATCACGTCGAGTACTTCATCAGCTACTACGATTATTATCAGCCTGAGGCCTATATCCCTAGGCAGGATCTTTTCATCGAAAAGGACAGCGACGTAAACCAAGAGCTCGAGCGCTTGCGGCTAAGCGCCACTGCAAGCCTGCTAAGCTTTGATGACATCATCACCGTGGCGTCGGTTTCGGCAAACTACGGCCTGGGAGATCCCGCCGAATATAAAGGCATGGTGCTATTTTTTGAGATCGGATCAAAATTTAGTACTAAATTTTTACTTCGCAAGCTCGTCGATATGGGTTACAAACGCAACGACGATTTTTTTGATCGTGGGAATTTTCGCGTAAACGGCGACGTGATCGACATCTATCCCGCGTATTTTAACGACGAGGCGTTTAGGGTCGAGTTTTTCGGCGACGAGATAGAGGCGATGTATCATCTGGACGTACTCGAAAACAAAAAGACGCAGAGCGTCAAAAAATTTATTCTCTACCCGACGAGCCAGTTCATCGTGGGCGAGCAGCGCCTGAAATCGACGATCAAAGGGATCGAGGAGGAGCTTGAGCAGAGGCTAAAATTTTTCGAGGACGCGGGCAAGCTCGTCGAGGCGCAGCGACTGAAAGGGCGAGTGGAGTTTGATCTTGAGATGTTAGGCGCTACGGGGATGTGCAAGGGGATCGAAAACTACGCGCGCTATCTGACCGGCCAAAAGCCGGGCGAGACGCCTTATTCGCTCTTTGATTACTACGAGAGCAAGGGCAAGGACTATCTCGTCATCGTCGATGAAAGCCACGTGAGCCTGCCGCAGTTTCGCGGGATGTTTGCAGGAGATCGCAGCCGCAAAGAAACGCTCGTAGAGTACGGCTTTCGCCTGCCTAGCGCGCTTGATAACCGCCCGCTGATGTTTGATGAGTTTATCAACAAAAAAGCTAAATTTCTATTCGTCTCCGCAACGCCAAATGATTACGAGCTGGATCTTAGCCGCGGAGCCGTATATGAGCAGATACTGCGCCCGACGGGACTGCTTGATCCGCAGATTATCTTAAAAGACAGCGACAACCAGGTTGAAATTTTACACGATATGGCAAAGGAGGTCATCGCGCGCGGCGAGCGGATCTTAGTAACCGTGCTAACCAAAAAGATGGCGGAGGAGCTGAGCAAATACTATCTGGAGCTTGGGCTTAAGGTCAAATATATGCACTCGGACATCGATGCGATCGAGCGCAACGAGCTCATCCGTGGCCTACGCAGCGGCGAATACGATATGCTAATCGGTATAAATTTGCTCCGCGAGGGACTCGATCTGCCCGAAGTAAGCCTTATCGCGATCATGGATGCCGATAAGGAGGGCTTTTTGCGCTCGCGCACGAGCCTAATTCAGACGATGGGGCGAGCCGCACGAAACGTGCACGGGCAGGTCGTGATGTTTTGCAAAAAGATCACCGCTTCGATGCAAGAGGCGATCGACATCACCCAAAAGCGCCGTAAATTTCAAGATGAATACAACCGCGCCCACGGTATAACCCCGCATTCTGCAAGCCGCAATATCGAAGAGAGCCTAAAGATCGAGGACGGCACCGAAATTTTAAGAAAGGGTGCTAATTTAGAGAAGATGCCAGCCGCCGAGCGCGCCAAGATCGTAAAGGAGCTCCGCAAGCAGATGCTCGAAGCCGCGGCAGCTCTGGAGTTTGAAAAGGCCGCTGCGCTACGCGATGAGATCGCAAAACTTAGGAAGCTGTAAGTCGCGAGACTCGAAACGCCCTGAAATTTCGTCGTGAAATTTGAGCGTGAAATTCCACCTGGCGGAGCGTAAAATTTGCGCGCGTAATACAGAGCGAAATTTGCGCACCAAATGCCGTCAGGCGGAGCATAAATTTGCGCACCGATACTGTAAAGCAAAGCATGAAATTTACGCGATCTGCGCGTTAAATGCCACAAAACGAAGCATAAATTTTGTCGTGAAATTCTGCGAGAGCAGTTTTAAAATTTACTCGTTAAATTTAAGATGACTTGCGCGCGAAATTTGCAGATCGATTTTCTAGCTAAATTTACACTCTGCACTCCTGCCGCGCCGGACGCGCGATCCGTAAATCTACGCACCGAACTTTTTGCTCTCGCTAGCTTTCTTATCCGCAAATTTATACAAGAAATTTGCGAGCCGAGCTTTTTGTTTTAACTCGCTTTCGATCCGCAATTTGCGCGCCCGATTTGCGGCAGCCCGCACTATCGCACTCCATACCGTCGCGCGCCTTTACGCTTTTTTCTCGCTTTTTTTTGCATCTCTCCGCAGCTATCTTCGACTTTTCCCCACGCGCGCCCTGCGTTTAAATTCTGTCGCTTCGCTCGCTCAATCCGTAGCGGCTATGAGCGGATATGCGCCCAGACGCCGAATTTTCGCGTGTTTTTTACGCGCCGTTGTGCGCGGATACTTTCAAAATTTTACGTAGAATTCCAAGCCTGCCTGCACCTACATTCGCGCCGCAGTCATAAACGCTCGCTTTTAAGGGCGCGAACGAGGGATTTGAGCGACACGGCGCGGGAAATGAAATTTAGCCGCTGCCTCGTCAAGACGTGTCTTAGCCGCTGCAGTGCGCCACAAAATTTCAAAACGACAACGAGCCGCGATTAAATTTATCCGCGGGAGCGCGCCATAACGCGCCGATTTGCGCGCTGCGTAAATTTAAAATTACCTCTAAATTTAAAATTTTATCCGCGATTAATACTCTCTGCAAAGCTCTAAATTTTCCACGCGCAGCGGTCTTTTGCCCTCGAAAATCACCCCGATGCCGAAAGGCTCGCAAATATCAAGCGCGCCCTCGGCGAACCTTAGCAGCCACTGCGTATCGCGCGCGTAAAACGTGCATTGCGGCAGCTCAAACGGTAGATCGCAAACGGGCACGTCAAGCAGCCTAAGCTCATCCTCGCCCAAACGATACTCGCGTCTAAGCTCGTCTCGCAGGAAGATAAGAGCGTCTTTTACGTACCGATCGATGTCCCAGGCGTCGCTGCGCGAGCAAGACCCCACATCGTCCACATCCGCCGTATCTGCAGACACGAGACAAAACGGCACCTTACCGAAGCTTTTGCTTTTTAGCGCCAGCTCCGCGTACCAAATAAAGCCCTCGTCCGTTGCGCCTTTTTCAAGCTCGCCAAATTTCCAAGCTATTTTTTGCATTTTATTTCCGCCCCATATTTTCGCGTCGTCTTTTAAAATTTTAATGCCGCGCTCGTTTTTGTGCGCCGTGTTTAAATCCGCGCCGAAATAGAATCCCGCTCGCTTTTTAAGCGGACGAGCAATGATAACGAAACAGGTTGCTTTTAAATTTTAAAATTTTAATGCAAGCCGCTTTAAAATTTAAAATTTCAAAAGATCCGCCGCTGTCCGTCTTGCACGGCAATGAAATTTTAACGCCTCGCCTTACAACGAAATTTTAAAATTTTAGCGCGCCGCGGGGATCGCGCCGTAAAATTTCAAGACGAAATTTCAAGCCGAAACCAACTCAAAATTCCACGCCCGTAGCACAGAATTTAAAGTCCAAAAAAATTCCATCGCGGCGACTTAGAATTTTACTCGCTAAATTTTATAAATTTTGCGCGCTTTTAAATCCGCAAATTTAATACGCCTTTACGAGCCGTAAATTTTTTAGATATATGACGCCGTCAAAAACGCCGCCTCCATTCGGCGCAGGCCAAGAAATGGCGATTCTTTTCGGCTCGTATTTAGGCTCGCAATAATTCTTAAAGCAGTCTATTTTGAATACCTCTTTATCGTTGCTATCAAAATCCGTCTGGGTAGAATTTTTAGGAATTTCTAGCGTGTGGATTATACGATACGGCTCGCCCTCTTTTGTGCGGGCGGACATTATTTTTATTAGCGTGTCTGTGCTGCCGTCCGAGGTCCTATAGACCCCGTCTTGCCCTAAGCCCGCCAGCTCGAATTTTTTCTCCTTGCTATAAAACGCAGAGATTATAGAGCAGCCGCTAAAAAGCAAAGCTGCCGCAAATAACGCAAACGCTCTCATCTTTCCTCCTTAAGCCCGTTAAATTTAGTTTTTAAAACTATGAATAGGAGCCGGTATCTGGCCGCCGCGGGCGATGAAGTCAGCCGATGAGTTTTTATTTACGCTCATCACGGGCGCGCTGCCAAGAAGCCCGCCGAATTCTAGCGTGTCGCCCTCTTTGCCTTTTGGGATTATGCGCACGGCGGTCGTTTTTTGATTTATCACGCCGATCGCGGCCTCGTCGGCTATGATCGCGGCGATCGTCTGCTCGGGCGTGTCCTGCGGGATCGCGATCATATCAAGCCCCACCGAGCAGATCGCGGTCATCGCTTCAAGCTTTTCTAAGCTTAACGAGCCTGCGCGCACCGCAGCGATCATGCCCTCGTCTTCGGAGACGGGGATAAACGCGCCGCTAAGCCCGCCTACTTGGTTACACGCCATGACGCCGCCCTTTTTGACCGCGTCGTTTAGCAGCGCTAGAGCTGCCGTCGTGCCGTGCGTGCCGACGCGTTCTAGCCCCATCTCCTCAAGCACGCGCGCGACCGAATCGCCCACCGCCGGAGTCGGAGCTAACGAGAGATCGACGATACCAAATTTCACGCCTAGCCGTTCGGACGCCATTTGTCCTACGAGCTGCCCGATGCGCGTGATCTTAAACGCAGTCTTTTTCACGGTCTCGGCGACCACGTCAAAGCTCGCTCCGCGTACCTTCTCAAGCGCGCGTTTAACTACGCCGGGGCCCGATACGCCAACGTTTATGACGACCTCGGCCTCGCCCACGCCGTGAAATGCGCCCGCCATAAAGGGATTATCCTCGACGGCGTTGGCAAATACGACGAGTTTTGCCGCACCTAGATCGGAAAGCCTCGCCGTCTCTTTGATGACGCGCCCCATGTCGGCGACCGCGCTCATATTTATGCCGGTTTTGGTCGAGCCGATATTTACCGACGAGCAGACCTTTTGCGTCGCGGCAAGCGCGGCGGGGATGGAGTTTATCAAAATTTTATCGCCCTTTGCGTAGCCCTTTTGCACGAGCGCCGAAAAGCCGCCGATAAAGTCGATACCGACCTTTTGCGCCGCCTCGTCCATCGCTCTAGCAAGCGGGACATAGTCGGTAGCGTTCGTCGCCGCGCCGATGATGGCGATAGGCGTTACGCAGACGCGTTTGTTTACGATCGGGATACCGAGCTCCGCTGAAATTTCATTGCCGACCTTTACCAGATCGCGCGCCTTATCGGTGATTTTTGTGTAAATTTTCTCCGCCGCTTTGCCCATATCGGGGTCGATGCAGTCAAGCAGGCTGATGCCCATCGTGATCGTACGGATGTCGAAATTTTGCTCCTCGATCATCGCGATCGTTTCGGTTACGTTTTTGATGTCCATATCGGCGCCTTAGATGTTGTGCATGGCGTCAAATATCGCCGAGCTTTGGATGTTAATCTTTACTTTTAGCTTTTCGCCTAGCTCGTTTAGCTCCTCGCGCAGAGCCGTGAAGTCCTGCTTTTCCTCGCTGGAAACCACCGCCATCATCGTAAAAAACTCGTCCAAAACCGTCTGGCTGATGTCGTCTATGTTTAGCCCAAGCTGCGCTAGCTTGGCCGAAACGCCCGCCACAATGCCAACCTTGTCCTTACCGATCACCGTTACGATCGCTTTCATCGTCGTTCTCCTAAATTTGTAAATTTGCGAGAGTTAAAGCCCAAATTTGAGTAAATTCGGGCCTTAGATTTTAAATTTTACTTCGAGCAAGCGCTCTTGCCGTCCATCACGGGCTGGATAGACGAGTTGTCCGCGCCGCCGTCATCGTTGATATTTTCGATTATCTCCCATAGCCTAGCCGCCGCTTTTTCGTAGCGTTTAGCCGTAACCGAGTTTGGCTCGTAAAAGCTCACCGGCTTGCCGCTATCTCCGCCGACTCTAACGGCAGGCTCGATAGGGATCTCGGCTAACACTTCGGTACCGTAGGCTTTTGCCACTTCTTCGGTCGTACCTTTGCCAAATATATCGTACTCCTTACCACTTTCAGGGCAGATAAATCCGCTCATGTTTTCTATCACGCCGGCGATCGGGATGTGAAGCTTTTCAAACATATCAAGTGCTCT
>CAUONQ010000072.1:0-6258 GCA_963456995.1 uncultured Campylobacter sp.
GTATTATAATAAGGGAGTATTTTAACTTTGGAAATGCTATGAAAAATTTTAAGATAAGTTTTTTCGTGATCTTGCTGTGTGCCTTTTTAGCAGGCTGCGCTGCGCTTAAAGGCTCTAAAAGCACGGATAATTCGGCACTTGCAGGAGACATCGACCACGCAGGATATCCAAACGCGTATCTGGAGCGCATCGCAGGCGAAAGCATCGCCGATCTACTCTCGAAGCGCATAGTCGGCAAAAAAGGCGGTAGATTCAGCGTCGTCGGCATCGAACCACTGGACGGAACAAACGCACACGGCGTGGATGCGGAATTTTTGAGCAAAAAAATTAGAATTTCGCTGCTGCATTCAGGCAAAGCAGTCGTCACCGACGCTCCAAGTAAAGACGAACTCGTATTTAGCAACGATGGCGTAAGCCGTGGCTATCACGCCGTAGAAAGCGGCTCGATCTACGCGCCAGATTACATCTTGGTAGGCAAAATTTTACCGCAAAGCCCCACTACGACAAACGATGGTAAAGCAGGATCTAAAAAAGCAAAAAGCCTAAATTCTGCAGCTAAAAATTCTACCGCGCAAGCAAGCGAAAGCCTATTTTTAGAGCTTTCGATGATAGATACTCGCAACAACAAGAGCGTGTGGAAGTATAAAAAAGCGCTTCAAAAGCAAATTTAAGGAATTTTTCGCTAAACTCACGACTCATTTTTTTGAAAGGTGGTGAGGAAAGTGCCTGGAGTAAAGGTATATCCGAACGAATCATTTGACGAAGCCTACAGACGCTTTAAGAAGCAGACCGATCGTAACCTAGTCGTTACCGAGGTTCGCGCGAGACGATTTTTTGAGCCGATGACGGAAGTCCGCAAAAAGCAAAAAATTTCAGCTCGCAAAAAGATGCTTAAACGTCTTTATACGCTACGTCGCTACGAGTCCCGCTTGTAGCAACTTGCGCGGATTTGCGGATTTTAAATTTGCAGATCTGCGCGAAATCTATCTCAAATCTTTTTAAATTTGCAGCCCGCTTAAAATTTACCCGCCCCGTCAGCGCCGAAATTCCAATCTAAATTTTAAAATTTACCTCTTAAATTTATTCGCCCTTATACGGCACTTGTCTTATACCACCCCCGCGAGCCACTAAATTTTGAAATTTATTTTTACCTATTCGTTTTTTAGATATACTTCTACATAAATTTCAAGGAGCAACCATGGACTTAAACGACTACCTCCACACTCAAGGCCAGCAGCCCTCAAACCCTCAAGAAAAAGAAGTAGCACTCATCAAATACACCTTCATCGCGGCCTGCGCCTTAAAAGCTATAGCCGAATTAGTGCTATTGCTATTAGGAATTTATGGCGGATTAGGAGTACTACTAAGCGCAGCGGCATTTGTGCTTTTTATCTTTAGCATTTATAATATCTCTAAACTTACCGCAAGCCGCAGCCTTTTGCGCAACGTAGCCATTGCCTTTGCAGCAATATTTATAGGCGTATTGTTATTTATATTTTTAGCGGGCGGCATCATCGCTCAGATACTACTTGCATTGGGATTTATAGCATCGTTTCTATTTTTTTATAGATTTTATCAGGAGCTTGCCGATACTAGCGGCGTCGCGATATTTTCATATTGCTTTATTGCGCTTGTACTTGCAGCTATTGCAAATGCGTTTTTGGCGCGCTTTTCGCTGCCTGCTACGGTGCTGCTCAGCTTAGCGGCTCTTGCGCTTAACGCTTTTGCTATATTCAGCGTAGAGGGCTTTTCTCGTTCGTATTATTCTTATGATCTTAGAGGCAAAAGATAAATTTTGATTGCTTGATCGGTTGCGGAAAGACCGGCAGAGAGCTAAATTTTTAAAATTTAAAATCAAGGAGCAAGCCGTGGTCTATTTCAAACACATATTTCTCGCGCTATTTTGTGGAGCGCTGTTTTGCGGCGTACTTTACGGCGAAAATCCAAATAAAATTTCAAAGCAAAATTCTAAATCCGACTTCATCTGGGGCGTTACGATCGACGACGGCTGGTACGAGGACGCGCAAGACGCCTCGGGCACGAAGCTACAGAGCATCGTGCGCGCCCTGCAAGCCCTACCCGTAAAGCCAACCGTGCGCGTCGTAATGTCAAAAGAAATTAGCCCGCGCGAGTACGAGCCTATTTTTAGGCGGCTTAGCGAGGTTTCATACGTGATGGCCTGCCCCGTGGACTCCTACGAGATGAGCTCGTACAAAAGCGTGAAAAGCTACGAAAAGAGGTTCGCGGACGCCTTCGCCGCGCTCGCGCCCTACGTCGCGATCTGGGAAATCGGCAACGAAATAAACGGCGAGGGCTGGCTGGGGGATGATGCGAATTTTATTGCCGCTAAGATGATCGCAGCTTTCGAGCTCATCCACAAAAAGGGCGCCAAGACGGCGCTTACGGCGTATTATACGCCGAGCGGAGCGCAGAAAACGCAGATGCGCGAGTGGCTGCGAAAATTCGTGCCGCAAGATATGAAAGAGGGGCTGGATTATCTTTTCGTAAGCTACTACGAGGACGATAACGAGGGCTTTGCGCCTGATTGGAGCGAAATTTTTACCGATCTGCAAAGCACCTTCCCCGCTTCGAAGCTTGGCATCGGCGAGTGCGGAAACACGGCGGCGGACGCCACGCAGGCGAGCAAAAAGGCGATGATGAGGCGATATTATACGATGCCGCGCTACGTGAAAAACTACGTAGGCGGGTATTTTTGGTGGTATTTCGTGCAAGACTGCGCCAGCGGCGCCGAATCCGGCGCTTCAAACAGCAAAAATCGCGGCGCACGCGATAAGACGGAAGCTGCGGACGAGCTACTAAAAAGCCTTAGCGAAGCTATAAACGAAACTCGTCGCGATAAAAATTAAATTTATAAATACCAAATTTAACCATTCAGGTCCGCAAGCTCAAATTTAAGGTAATGCAAACTCGCTTTAATATAGAATTCTTTTCAATAAAATTTTAAACGAAGGGGCGCAAAATGAAAATCCTACTGATCCTGGCAAATCAGCCGTATAACGGCTCGGACAACGCATTGAGGCTAGCAGACAACCTGCATAAAAAAGGCGAAGAGGTAAGAATTTTTCTTATGGATGACGCGGTCGATCTCGTAAGAGATAGTACTGAAAAACCGGGGAATTACGACATTGATCTGGTAGCCAAACTAAAGGAGCTATATCGCGGTGGCGTGGCGCTAAAAGTATGCGGCAGCTGCCAAAAAGTAGATATGGCTGATTTTGGTCGGGTTATAGTGCCAAGATCCATCTTGCCAGTTAAACGCAATAAGCGTTAAATCTGTATGCTACGCTTAGTAAAAGCGAATTTGTGGTGCAATATAAACATAATTTTACGATATCACGGCTAGCTAGATACATAATATAGAACTCTTATATTTACAAAATTCCATGATTGTTGCAAATAAATGCCTCAAATGTAAATCGCAATCGGCAAGGATTAAAACGAGGGAGTTTTATATCCGTTTATACTACTTGAGGTGACAAAAATGAGTCTATTTGCTAGACTATTGCTGTACTCGTACCGCTTCGTCATAAGAAAGCTTAGACAAAATTCTACTTGCGTTTACAAAGAATTCATCATCGGCATCAAATGGTAAGCTCTCGCGCGAGAGCAGGTTTCTACCGAAATTCATCTCATCCAAGATTCCTAAATACCCAAGCACAGTTGTAAAAGTATCGAACGAAGTACCATGTTTTTTGATCTCGAACTCTCCATACAAATCATCATCCAGTATCACAAATAAGTCCCGCTCGTCTTTAAGTCCATCGCCAAAGCCACCATCTATAGCATTTTTATAAAATAGCGGATGATCATTTTGCAGTACAATGATTGTGTTCGCTGCATATGGACTTGAGCGGATTTGCTCAATAAATTTACTCACTAATAGGTCACTGCAATGCACCGCGCGTAGCATTGGCACGGCATTTTCATTATATTACAGCCCTTCACATGAGCGCGGGATAAATCCACTTGGAGTGTGCGTACCAATCGTGAGAAGTGAGAACAAAAACGGCCTACCTACTTTGTTTAGACGCTCAAAATCATTCCATGCCACACGAAGCATATCATCGTCATCCACACTCCATTCGTTAGTATGAACCGATGGATCCACGGCTAAAATTTCGTCTCTCCCCTTAATTTCGTCATAATCTCTTTGACGCAAAAAGCCTCTAGTACCCTGAAAATTTAAGTCAGCGCCCTTTATAAAATAGGTATGGTATCCCAAAGAGTGTAAAATTTCGCTAGCGCAGACAATATTTTTAGTGAAATTTTCAGAAGCCATATCTTTGGCAGATGCAAACGTATAATTTGCAGCGCAGTGTGAACCAAACAGCCCTTTAATAGTAAAACCAGTATCTACTACTTGGTGTATTTCAGAAAAATCTATACGATTTTTGAGTGCATTTAGATGTGGTGTAAGTTTGGCAAAATTTCTTTCGTCTAGTATAGGCGCGATCAAAACTCTCTAAAAAAATATAGACAATATTTTTACGCTTTATCGGAGCCTTGGGATGTGGAATGGCTAGATACGGATAAACCTGCTTCTTAATCGCTTCTACGGGCGGATTCAGTTATAGATAATGTTCTCTAGCTGCATCGTAAAAAGGATTTAAAAAAAAGGCTGTTAAAATACATGGCATAAATAAAATACCAAGCTTTGAGCTATGACGAAAATGCAAAATGCGTACGGTAATAATTATACTAAGTAATATGATCGCTACGCAAATCATCACCAAAATCGCAATTTCACGCGCAAAACTTACAATCGGAGCGCCTTCTATAGAGGTACGAAAAAATGTTATCACAAATAGTCCGAAATGCTTTCCAAAAACGAAAAATAGCAACAAATCGAAGCAAAGTGCAAAAATATAAATTAGTGCAATTATGCCCACAGCAATTTTAAAAGTTCTATTCGACAAAAATGCTGCAAAAATCAGCGAAATAGCAAAAAACAAAACCGAAAAAATTGTAGTAAATTCCAAAAAAACAACCTTAAATTTAGCAAAATTTAATGCATAGTCTAGCAAGAATGACTTTAAAATTTACTAACGCAGGCACAAAAATTACTTTTTAAAGTTATAGCGGCACAAAATTTTATACGGCGATTTTAAATTTCACCGTATATAATTTTGCAATTAAAGCATGTGTTTGCCGTTACACCGAGAGCGATATGACAGCGAACCGAGCCAAGTTCTGCTAACGTCTGCGTTAGCCGACGCGTCTTTGAAAAATCCCCACGTAAAGCGCGAAAACAAAACCGATCGCAACCGCGTAAGGAGCGAACTCGGTGATGCCTTTAGCCGAACTTGCGAGCAAGAAATTATGCGCGATCGCGGCGCCAGCTGCCATGCCGATGACGAAGACGCCCGAGCTTAAATTTCCCGTGCCGGCCTGCACCAGATGCTTGCCCGGGCAGCCCTCGCTGAGGCTGAAGCAAAGACCTGCGAGCACCATGCCTAAGAAATTCCAAACGAAATCGTTGTGTGCGATAGGCTGGCCGTCAAAGCCGAGTTTGTATTGCCCAAACGCGATATTTGCGATGCTTGCAAACACGATGACGCTTAGCACGCCCCAAAACATCGAGAAATCGCCGCGGAAAATTTTACCGAACGCGCCGACGCTGCAAAATTTGCTTCTATGCATCACCGCGCCCACGATAATGCCCGCAGCCAGCGAGATGCCTACCGCGGCGTGTTGCGCGCCGGGGCCTTTAGCGGAGATAAAAAACGCGCCGCCCTCGCCCGTTTTGAGTCCTAAAACCAAGGCCGCAAGTAGCGCCGCACCCAGTATCACGGGCAAAATTCCGATCGGGCCGCTAAGCCTTGCCTCTTTGCTCGCCTCATAGCCGCGCTTTTTAAGCAAAAACCCGATCAATACGCCGCAGATCAGACCCGCTAACCCAGCTAGCGCAGTCAAATCGCCGCCGCCTAGGCGCAAAAACGCGCGCCACGGACATCCCAAAAATACAAGGCAGCCGATCATCGCGAAAATCCCTAGGAAAAATTTCGCAAACGGCGAGCTGCCGGTAACCGGCGCAAACTCGCGCGTCCAAAGTACGCTTGCTAAAAAGCCGCCGAACACGAGCCCTATGATCTCCGGGCGGATGTATTGCACCGCGCTAGCTCGGTGAAAGCCCAACGCGCCGGTGGTGTCGCGCAAAAAGCAAGCGACGCAAACGCCCATATTGCCCGGGTTTCCGAAATGCACCAGCGTCGCACCCAGCACGCCTAGCACGGCGCC
>CAUONQ010000073.1:0-6251 GCA_963456995.1 uncultured Campylobacter sp.
ATCTTTCAGTGCGCCGCGAAAGACGCTTATTAAAAATTTAAGCGCAAAATTTGATAGAGGCTTAGCCGAAGAGATCTTTTTAAATTTGAAAATTCCGCCCACAGTTCGGGCGCACGAGTTAAATTCCACCTTTTTTTTAGAAATTTTTAAAAATTTAAAGGCAAAAGATGGAAGAAAACAGAAATGAAAACAGCGTCGAACGACTCAAAAAAAGCAATCGCTATAAAAAACGCAAGGAAAATCTAAAAAAATCTATCGTGAGCGAGGGCTCTGCGGGCGGCGCAGAATTCAGCGGCGAGCATGAAAACGGCTCTCGCAAAAATAAAGGCGCGAAAAACGGGCAAAATTCCGCTCGTTCAAAGGGTTCAAAAAATGGCCCTCGCAACGGATCAAATTCTACGAGCGGTTCGTCCCGCGGCGAGACGGATGGTGCGAATGGTACGCATTTCGGCGGTGCATACCCAAAAAGCAACGAAAACGGTGCGGGCGGTAACGGCGCAAATTTAAACGGAGCCGCAAAACCGGGCGGCAATAACGCAAAAGGCCCGAATTCTAGCGTCGCAGACGATACGAACTCTTCGGATTCGCAGAAAAAGAAAAAGCATAAAAAGCGCTCAAATATGCCAAAAAGTCTTACTGGTAACGAGCCGTGGCAAAAGGCGATGGAAGAGGCGATCGCGGAAAATAAGCTGATCCACGAGGAGCGCCTGCACCCGCTTAAAGACGCTAATCGCAGCGATGAGACGGTGCGTATCACGCCGCTTGGCGGACTGGGCGAGATCGGCGCGAATATGACCGTTTTTGAGACCAATACGAGTGCGATCATCGTGGACGTGGGTATGAGTTTTCCAGAGGAGAGTATGCTTGGCGTGGACATTTTAATCCCCGACTTCGATTATGTACGAAAGATAAAAAACAAGATCAAAGGCATCATTATCACCCACGCGCATGAGGATCATATCGGCGCGATGCCATATTTTTTCAAAGAATTTCAATTCCCGATCTACGCTACGCCGCTTCCTTTGGGAATGATAAGCAATAAATTTGAAGAGCACGGCCTTAAAGCCGAGCGCAGCTACTTCCGCCCCGTGCAGAAGCGCCAGCCTTACCAGATCGGCGATTTTGAAGTCGAGTTCATTCATATAACGCACTCGATTATCGACGCAAGCGCACTTGCGATCACGACGAAGGCGGGTACGATCATCCATACGGGCGATTTTAAGATCGATCACACGCCGATTGACGGCTATCCGACCGATCTGAACCGCCTAGCTTATTACGGCGATCGCGGCGTTATGCTTTTGATGAGCGATAGCACAAACTCACACAAAGAGGGGATTACGAAGTCCGAAAGCTCGGTAGGCAAGACCTTTGATACAATATTTTCGAGCTGTAAGGGGCGCGTGATAATGAGCACCTTCAGCTCAAACATCCACCGCGTCTATCAGGCTATCGAGCGCGGCGTAAAATACGGCCGCAAGGTCTGCGTCATCGGACGAAGTATGGAGCGAAATTTATTTACCGCGATGGAGCTTGGATATGTAAATTTAGACAAAAAAATCTTCGTCGATGCCGATCAGGTCTCCAAATACCCCGATAATGAGGTTTTAATCGTTACTACCGGCTCGCAGGGCGAGACGATGAGCGCGCTGTACCGCATGGCGACGGACGAGCACAAATACATTAAAATCAAATCCACCGATCAGGTAATCATCAGCGCTAAAGCGATCCCGGGCAACGAAAGCAGCGTATCGACCGTGCTTAATTACCTGCTAAAAAGCGGCGCAAAGGTCGCGTATCAGGACTTCAGCGAGATACACGTAAGCGGCCACGCCTCGATCGAGGAGCAAAAGCTCATGCTGCGCCTGATAAAGCCAAAATTTTTCCTACCGGTGCACGGCGAGTACAACCACATCGTAAAACACAAAGAGACTGCGATGGAGTGCGGCATCGAGGAAAAAAATATCTATCTGATGAACGACGGCGATCAGATGGAGGTTTGCGAAAAATATCTAAAGCGCGTCAAGACCGTCAAGACGGGCAAGGTCTTCATCGACAATCAGATCAACAAGCAGATCTCCGACGAGATCGTCAAACACCGCCAAAATTTAGCCGATGCGGGCGTCGCGGTCATCATCGCGCAGATCGACAAAAACGAAAAGAGGCTCATTCAGACGCGCGTCATCACCTACGGGCTCGTCGCCGATAATCAAACGGCGCACTTTACCAAAGAGATGCAGGGCATCATCGAGCAGTTTTTAGCAAATTTAAAAGATGAAATTTTGCTCGATCACTGGGCGCTGGAGGGCAAGATCCGCCAGGCCGTGCGAAAGCACATCTTTAGAAAGATCAAAAAATATCCGACTATCGTGCCGGTGATTTATTTGATGTAAGCGTGGCTAAATTTAGCGCGTAAGGGGGGCTTTGATCTGCGGAGGACAAGTAAAATTTTAATGGCGCGGGTGGGCTTTCGGGCGTGAAATTTTGCGATGTGAGCGAGTTTTTCAGCGCGGGATTTTAAAGCGGCGAGTAAAATTTCGAGCACAATTTCGGCGTAAAGAGGCACAAAATGAAAGCAAATTTTAAAAAGAAGGTTTAATGAGTGAAATTTTAGATACGGCACGAGAGGTGCTAAGGCTCGAAGGAGCGGAGCTTTTGCGGCATGCGGATCTTATCGGCGAAGAGATCGAGCGAGCCGTAAGCCTTATCCTTGTTTGCAAAGGCAAGGTGATCGTCACCGGCGTGGGCAAGAGCGGCCACATAGGCGTTAAGATCGCCGCGACGCTTGCTAGCACCGGCACGCCGTCGTTTTTCGTCCACCCTACCGAGGCGCTGCACGGCGATCTGGGCATGATCGGCAAGGACGATATGGTGCTCGCGATCAGTTTCAGCGGCGAGAGCGAGGAGCTGGTTAGAATTTTACCTCATCTCAAACGCTTCGGCGTGAAGATCATCGCGATGGCGCGCGATAAAAACAGCTCGCTCGGTAAGGTTAGCGATGAGTTCATAAGCCTAAATATCGTCAAAGAGGCCTGCCCGCTAGGTGCCGCGCCTACGGTTTCTACGACGCTAACACTTGCGTTAGGAGACGCGTTAGCGATCTGTTTGATGAGGCAGCGTAGATTCGGCAAGGAGGATTTTGCAAATTTTCACCCCGGCGGCAGCCTCGGCAAGCGGCTTTTCGTCAAAGTAAAAGACGTGATGCAGAGCAAAAATTTGCCGCTCGCAAACCGTAACGCCAGCCTAAAACAAGCCATTGACGTTATGACGCACGGAAAGCTCGGCACCGTCTTGTTAGTGGACGAAAAAGGCGCGCTTGAGGCGATCTTAAGCGACGGCGATCTGCGCCGCGCACTGATGCGAGAGGATTTTGACATCAACGACGACGCGCTAAAATATGCCACCAAAAATCCTAAAATGCTGGACGATAAAAATATGCTCGCAATAGATGCGCTAAATTTAATCGAGAAATTTAAAATTCAAGTCCTGCCCGTAGTCGAAAACGGCGTGCCTGCGGGGATCTTGCATATCCATGATCTAACGAGTCTGGGGCTGAAATAATGCAAAAGATGCGTCTGAATAAATTTATCTCCCATAACACCGCCTACTCACGCCGTGAGGCGGACGAGCTGATAAAGCAGGGCAAAGTTAGCATTAACGGCCGCGTCGTTAGCGATTTTATAGAGGTTAGCGGCGAGGAGAAGATCCGCATCGGCTCGCGCCTCATCAAGCCCAAGACGGAATTTACGATGATCGTTTATAACAAACCAAAAGGCGAGTTAGTTACTAAAAAGGACGATCGCGGCAGGCGGACGATTTACGATAGCTTGCCTGAGGGCTTTAGTAGATTTGTTAGCGTGGGGCGTTTGGATTTCGCAAGCGAGGGGCTTTTGCTGCTAACCGATGCACCGGCGATCGCTACGGCGCTGATGAACAGCGACATCGAGCGAGAGTACTATCTAAAGGTAAAAGGCGAGGTGAAGGACGAGGTCGTAACGGCGATCCGCGAAGGCTTTTTCGCCGCAGACGCAAGCAAGGGCGCGCACGCCAAAAGCAAGATCAAATCGATGGAATTTAAGCCCTTTTTGGGCTACCGCATAATGCCTAGCAGCGGCGGTTATACGAAAATAAAAGCGATCATTAACGAGGGGCAAAACCGCGAGCTGCGCAGATTTTTCGGCTATTTCGATCTGGATGTCGTGGAGCTTAAGCGCACGGCATTCGGCAGAATGACGCTTGGGACGTTAAAGCCCGGCAAATGGCGCTATTTCGATCAGAGCGAATATGAAGATCTGCGCGATTTTTTGAAAGAAAACAAAATCCGCTATTAAATTTAAGGAGGCGAAATGAGTTCAAAGACGAACGCCGCGCGTGTACTGGACGGTCTGAAAATCCCTTACGAGATCAAAGAATATGCGGTTGATCCTTTAAATTTAGACGCGGTGCACGTGGCAAATAGCGTGAACGAGCCGATCGAACGGGTCTATAAAACGATAGTTTGCATGGCGGATCACGAATATGTCGTAGCCTGCCTGCAAGGCGATCTAAATCTGGATCTCAAGGCGCTAGCGCACATCTGCGGCGCGAAGCGTTGCGAGCTGATGGATTTGAAGGATTTGCAAAAGGTAACGGGCTACATCAGGGGCGGCTGCTCGCCGCTTGGGATGAAAAAGTACTTCCGCACCTTCATCGATGAAAAAGCGCTAACGCAGGAGAAAATTTACGTTAGCGCAGGTGTGCGCGGAAAACAGATTGCTCTCGCGCCGAAGGATCTCGCAACTGCGACCGAAGCGCAAATTTGCAAAATTACTCACGACTAACGCTGCATATATCACCGCCGCTTGCGTAAGTAACGCCGGCGGCAAGCTGGCCAAAATTTGCACTGCGAAATTGAAGCTTTTAAATTTTGCGTTGCACCGCTTGTCAAAACGATCCGCTACATGGCAAAAATACAAATCAAATTAATTTCGTAAAATTTTTATTATTGAAATTCTAAGTACCGCGCGCCGCAAAATATCTCAAACGAGATGACGAGCATGTGGGGTGCGAAGCAAACCTCTTTTAAGATTGCGAATTTTGCGCACAATCTGTATTTGCTCGCTATAAAATTTAGCCTTGCGACGCTCGGCATTATTTGCGATAAAATTTTAAAATTTCATCACAAATTTTATATGCCTCGCGCCTATTTTTTGAAAAGCTCAGAAACGTTCGGAGCTTGCTTTTCTTGCTCGCTGGCGGCAAAGAATTCCGCTTTGACGAAGTTAAAAACGTTAGCGATGATGTTAGTAGGAAACATCTCGCAAGCGTTATTGTAGACCGTAACAGCGCCGTTATAAGCGCGGCGTGCGGCACTGATCTGCTCCTCGCACTCGCCTAACGCGTTTTGTAGCTTGGCAAACGATTCGTTAGCCTTGAGGTTTGGATACGCCTCTACTGCAACGCGGATCTGCCCCAAAAGAGCCGAAATCTCGCTATTTAATCTAAATTTATCGGCGTTAGAGCTTGCGCTGATCGCTTGCGAGCGAAGTTCGCTAACGCGCGTTAGCACGGCATTTTCGTGGCTCATATATTCTCGCGTGGCGCTAACTAAATTTGGGATGAGATCGTAGCGCTTTTTAAGCTGCGTATCGACGGTGGAAGCGATGTTTCGCACCTGGTTGCGCTTGGCTATGAACGAGTTATAAACGCCTACTAACGCCAAAACTAACAAAACTATGACGACTAATAAAATCAAAGCCGCATTCATTTTCTCTCCTTTTAAAGTGTTTCAATTAAAAATAAGAATATTTAGCTATACTTGCCATTTCTTTTCGCGTGTCAAGGTAGCTCAGCTGGTTAGAGCGCTGGTCTCATAAGCCGGAGGTCGAGAGTTCAAGTCTCTCTCTTGACACCATCTTCAAATTACCTTTAAGAGCGCAACGGCGCCTCAAAAAAGTTCGAGATTATATCTTACTTATACTTGAAAAATAATGAAAATTGGCAAAAGTATAAAATTTACCTTCGGGCAAATGTGAGTTTTTTTGAATTTGTTGCTCCATCTCTAAAAGATAAATTTACGCAAAGTATCTTTACCTACGAGCCTTTAAGATATTTTGGCAAAAGTTTTTTATTCGAGTCTCTTTCGCGTTTTCACATCGGCAAATCTCGCGCCGGCATAATCTACCGCATTCCGCACAAATTCACACTATTTAGATAAAATTTTGATATAATCTCCCGCTTTAAAAGCTAAAATTCAAAGGAAACATATGAAA
>CAUONQ010000074.1:0-6249 GCA_963456995.1 uncultured Campylobacter sp.
TATCTACGCCCACGCCCGCGCGCACGATCGCTTTTAGCTTGGTGCCGGCATTTAGAAATTTCTCATCCACCGCCGTAGAGCTTCTGGTAATCGCGACGTCAGCATCGCCTAAAATTCCATAAAGCTCGCTCTTGGGCACGCTCGTGGCGTCGATTACTTTAACGTCCGATTCCTGCTTAAGCATATCAAAACCGATTTTGTGGATTGCGTCGCAAACTATGATAGTTTTCATTAAATTTAACCTTTAGAAGTGGATCCGCAAGGCGGGGATGCCTTGCGGGAGGAATTATTTATTTAGTTGATCTTTGATTAGATCCCCTAGGCTTTGCTTTTCGTCGTCGTTGCTATTGATCTCGTTTAGCACCTCGCGCTCCTTCTGATGAGCCAGCCTGCGCACGCTTAGGCGGATTCTATTTTTCTTCTCGTCGATGAAGGCGATCGCAGCCTCGATCTCATCGCCCACTTTTAGGCTATCTACGCTTACGTTGCCAAGATCTTCCTTGCGGATAAGCGCGTCTATACCGCCTCCGAGCTCGACAAAAATTCCGAACTCTTTAATATCGCGGATCTTGCCTTTTACGACATCGCCTTGATTGTGGCTCTTGGCATAATCGCTAATAGGGCTATCGCCGAGCTCTTTGTGGTTTAGAGAAATTTTTTGAGTATCTTTGTCGATCTTAATGATCTTAACCTCGATCTCGTCGCCCACTTTGAATAAATTTTTGCACTTCTCGCCGCGATCCCACGAAGCGTCTTCGTTATGCAAAAGCCCCTCTACGCCGTCGATCCTCACAAACGCGCCGAAATTCGTAATCGTAGTGACGCTGCCTTTTAGCACGTCGCCCACTTTATGCTTAGCAACAAACTCGTCAAACGGCTTGGTGAGTAAATTTTTAAGGCTCACGCGCAGCCTGCGCTCGCTAGGGTTAATCTCTACGACCTCGACGTCAAGCTCCTCACCCTCGCTGATGAAATCTTTCGGATTTTTGATATTTTTATCCCACGAAATTTCACTGATATGCAAAAAGCCCTCGATATCGTTGCCAAGATCTACAAACGCGCCGTAAGGCTCGATATTACTTACTTTTACGCGGATAGTATCGCCTACTTCCAGGCTATCTTTGATCTCGTTCCAAGGATCGGGCATCGCCTCTTTGATCGAAAGAGAGAGATGCTTTTTATCGTTGTCGTATTTGATAACTTTAACCGGAACCTTATCGCCCTCTTTGTAGAGCGAGCTTGGATTTACCGGGCCTTTGTATGAAATTTCGCTGTAGTGCACGAGCCCGTCCACGCCGCCTACGTCTACAAACATACCGTAGGTGGTGATCTTTTTGACGACGCCTTCGATGATGCCCTCAGTGGCGATTACTTTCTCGATCGCCTCTTTGCTTGCTTTGCGATCCTCATCAAGTAGCTTCTTGCGCGATACTACGATGCTTTGTTCGTCTCTATCAACTTTAATGATCTTTACTTTGAAATTTTTACCGACAGCGCCATTTGGGTTTTTAAGTGCACTTTGCGAGCGCGGCATAAAAAATTCCACATCATCTGAATTAGCACAAACGAAACCGCCCTTATTAAACGATAGAATTTTAACGTCATAGACATTCTCTGCGTTTTCGTCATAGGAGTCGATGAATGCCTTTACTTTTTCCTTCTTTAGGGCCTTTTTATACGATACGACCGGGCGACCGCCTCTGCTTCCGATAATAGCGACTTTGATGTCATCTCCTACATTAACCTGCGGGTTTCCTTGATCGTCGCTAACCTCGGCGGCGTCCAAAATGCCCTCCGACTTCCTGCCTACGTCTATGAAAACCTCGCCGTCCTTAAGGGCGATAACCTTACCTGTGACAACCTCGTCGCGAGACTTCCCGGCGTCATACTCCTCTAACAATGTCGCAAAATCTTCCTCTGCGTGGTTTTGAACCTTCTCGTTCACCTCAGCCATATGCTTCCTTTAAATTTATTTGTGCTTTTTTGAAAAGAACTAAAATGCGCGATTCTAGCCAAAATTTGCTTTCGATTTGATAAATTTCTAAGAGTAAATTTGATAAGAGGGCTTATAAATTCTGCGTTAGATTTTCGATTCGCGCTACTACTTTTTTGATGATCCAATCGGGCGTGCTGGCTCCTGCGGAGATGCCGCAGAGGCTTTTGTTTTCAAACCACGAGCGTTCAAGCTCGCTTTCGTTTTCTATGAGATAGCTGTCTTTGCAAAAATTTTGTGAAATTAAAAAAAGCTGCTTGGTGTTGGAGGAATTTTTCCCGCCTACGATTATCATCACGTCGGCCTTTTGCGACAGGCTTTTTACGGCCTCTTGATTTTCCAGCGTCGCATTGCAAATCGTATTAAAAATTCTCAGCTCTCTCGCGCGCTGCATCAAAAAATCCGCGATTTTGGTAAAGCTTTCTATCTTTTTCGTAGTCTGCGAAACAAGCGCGACGCGAGGCCCAAGCTTGACGTCTTGCAGCTCCTTCGTATCCATAATCACGAATACGCGCGATTTTGCGTAGGATTTCACGCCCTTTACCTCGGGGTGATTTTTATCGCCGAAGATCACGATATCGTAGCCCTCCGCGCTCATCTTTTCTACGATCTGCTGCGGCTTAGTCACAAAGGGGCAGGTAGCGTCGATGAGCTCTTTATTTTGCGCCTTTAATCTTTGCAGATCGTCCTTTTGGATACCGTGGGTGCGGATGATGAGCTTTTGCTCGTCCTTGATCTCGCTAACGCCCTCTAAGGTTTTGACACCGAAATTTTGTTTTAGGCGGTTGATCTCTTCGGCGTTATGTATTAGTTCGCCGATCGTAGCGGCCTCGCCTGCGCTTTCTGCGATCTTGATCGCGCGCTTGACGCCGAAACAAAAGCCGTAGCTTTTGGCCATCTCAATCTTCAACGCCGGCTCCGATCTGTCTTAAAATTTCGGCAAAATTTGGAAACGACGTCGCGATACAATCGCTATCCTCGACGATCATCCCCGATCTTAAGCCCAAAATCGCAAAACTCATCGCGATACGGTGATCGCCGCACGGCGTGATGATCGCCGCGTTCGCCTCGCCACCTTCGATCTGCCAGCCGTCCTGCAGCTCGCGCGCCTTAATACCGCAGGCACGAAGCCCTTCGCAGGTTACCTTTATGCGGTCGCACTCCTTCACGCGCAGCTCGGCGGCATTTTTGAGCACGCTACTTCCCTGTGCGCAGGCAAAAGCGATCGCAAGCGCGGGCGCTTCGTCTATCAGCCACGAGATATTTTCGCTCACCTCCACGGCGTGAAGCGGCGCGTAAGCGACCTCTATATCGCCTATCTGCTCGTAAATTTCGCTCGTTTTGTGAAATTTTACCTCGGCGCCCATACGTTTTAAAATTTCATACGCCTCTATGCGGGTTTTATTTAACAGCATATTTTTTAGCACGATGCGCGAGCCTGGGATTATCGCTGCGGCGACGGCGAAGAAAAACGCCGAGCTGGGATCGTTTGGGATAAAAATTTCAAGCGGTCTAAGCGGCGAGCTAAGCGGCGCGACTTCGATCGCAAGACCATTTTGCGAAATTTGCGCGCCCATTGCCTTTAGCATCCGCTCGCTATGATCGCGGCTAAGCTCGGGCTCGCTAAACCTGCACCCGCTGCCGCGCAAGGCCGCTAAAATAAGAGCGGTCTTAACCTGCGCGGATGCGATTTTGCTCGCGTATTCAAAATACCCGAGCTTCTGTCCAAGTACTGCAATCGGCGCCTTTTCGCCGCCTGCTCGTCCGTAAATTTTAGCGCCCACTTTGCAAAGCGGATCCGCAACGCGCCTCATCGGGCGCTCGCTTAGATACCGATCGCCGCACAGCACGAAAAAGCCCTCGCGTCCCGCCAAAAAGCCCATAAATAGTCGCATCGCGGTGCCAGAGTTGCCGCAATCAAGCGGGACGTTCGGCTCTTTGATAACCTCCGGCGGAGTGATCAGAATTTCGCCCTCTACGCGCTGCACGCAAGCGCCCAAAAGCTCCACGATCTTTAGCGTATTTAGCGTATCCTCGGCGGCTAGATAGTTTGAAATTTTACTCGTCCCCTCCGCTAGCAGCGAAAAGATCGCCGCACGATGCGAGATCGATTTATCCGCGGCGATGTTTGAGATCTCCGCTCGCAAAGGGCCCGCTTGCGCAAAAATCCTCATCGCAGCCCAAGTCCCAGCTCGCTGCTAAGCGCGGCTAAAATTTTATCGGTAAAGCCCGCGACTTCCTCGTCGCAGAGCGTTTTTTGAAGGTCTTGAAATACAAGTCTGATCGTCAGGCTCTTTGAATCGCCCAGGCTTTCGTCGCTATAAAGATCGCTCGGGATAAATTCCTTTAGCGCCTCGATTTTAAGGGCATCTATACACTCTTTGATCTGCTCGAAGCGCATTCCGCTCGGCACCAAAATGCTTAGATCGCGCGATACGCTAGGGAACTTCGAATAAACGTCCGCTACGATATTTTCAAATTTAAGCTTGGAAAAATCGATCTCGCACAGATAGCTTTTATCCAGATCGCGCCCTGCTTCTACGGCGTAATCCACGCGCCCGATAAAGCCCACTATCTGCCCGCCCTGCTCGATTTGAGCCTGCTCGAATTCGCTTAAAAATTTCAAATTTTCGCTGGGCAGCCTGACCTTAAATTTACCGATGACGCTTTGGATTAAATTTGCAAAATACAAAAAATCCACCGCAGCGGGTTTTGCGCCGGTCGCGATAGATGGCTCGGCCTTTAGCCCGCTAGCTATAAAGCCCAGCCTTAGGCTCTGCGAGCCGTCCACATCAAACACCTCTCCTAGCTCAAAAAGCTTAACGCTTCTGCGGGATTTCTTTAAATTTCGCTCAGTAGATTCTAGCAGATGATTAATGAGCGTCGGTCTTAGCGCGTCCAACTCGCCGTTGATCGGATTTAAAATTTTAACCTTGCATGGCTTAAAGCCTAAGTTTTCTAGCGCCTTGCCATCGTCAAATACATAATGCACGCACTCGAAAAATCCCGCTGCTGCCGCCTTGCTGCGAAGCTTGCGCCCATTACATAAGCTTACGTAGGTATCGTTTAGGCGGTTTTTTTCGTAGAAGCTTAGCGGCGCGGCAGCGATATTGTCGATGCCCACGATACGCACTATCTCCTCGCACACGTCGTGAGAATTTACGATATCGTGGCGAAAAGGCGGTACCTTGGCGGTGATTAGATCGGCTTCGACTCCTACATCAAAGCCCAGCCTTTTTAAAATTTTTACGATCTTATCGCGCGGAATTTGCGCGCCGATCATTGAGTTTATCTCTTTTTCGCTAAAGCCCACGATAAGCGGCTCCAAAGCGTTTGAAATCTTTTGTGTGCCCGCATATAGGCTCACGGCTTTATTTTTAAGTAGCAATCTAAATAGCAGATCTAGCCCTAGCCTAAGCTTTGGCTCGCTGCCTCTGCTTGAGCGGTACACGTGCTCGTCGCCTTTTAGGCTTTTGTTTTCGTTTACTGCTTTAGCGATAATTAGTGGCGCGGTGTAGTTTGCCTCTAATAGCACCACTTTGCTACTGCAACACGCCTTTAGCTCCGCGTCTTGGCAAATTCCTGCTACGCTAAGCAATCTCTTGCCCGCATAAACGCCGAACTCGCCGTTTGGCATAGGCTTTATGTCAAGCGCCACCTTGCCGTCTGCGGAAGCGATCTTTTCAAAATCATAAGCTCGCAGCAATACTCCAGTAGAATGAGTAGCGTAGTTGATGAAATTTTGCACCGCGCAGCTTTGCAAAATACCAACGCTCGCAAGACGCAAGGTCTGCTTTAAATTTAACTTCAGCTCGCCTTTGATCTCGTAAGCTCGAAAAGCAAATTTAGCGCTTATCTCATCGCTTGCACGCACGCTTAAAATTCTACCGATACCAGGCGCTCCGTCGGCATCTTCAAACTCGTGCTTTTCCTTTAGCGGCAGATCAAGCGCTGCGCTTAGATCGCGCGCTATGCCTAAGATGCTAAGGCAGTCGCCGCGATTAGCGGTAAGCTCGATCTCGATAAGATCATCGTTAAAAATTTCATACTCGCGCAGCTCCTTGCCGAGCACGAGCTCGCCGATGCTGCTATCAAGCACCATAATGCCGTCATTCGTCTTAGCAAGTCCAAGCTCGGTTGCCGAGCAGATCATGCCAAAGCTCTCCACGCCGCGAAGTTTTGCAGGCTTTATCTCAAGACCGCTCGGCAGCACGGCGCCGATCAGGCTAACTGCGACATATTGTCCTGCCTCAACA
>CAUONQ010000075.1:0-6247 GCA_963456995.1 uncultured Campylobacter sp.
ATTTAAAATTTTGGATCGAACGAAATTTTACGCATCGGAATTTTTAAAATTTAAGAGATTAAAAATGCGCGGCAAAGTGCCGCGCCGTATTTTGTTTATATCGTGCTGAAGCGCGATAGATTAGTCTTTCTTTTTCATGTCGTATTTATTTACCATAAATCCGACCAAGCCTACGAAAAATAGACCGCCGCAGATGTTGCCTAGCGTAACTGGGATCATATTTTTAACGATGAAATTTCCCCAGTTTATTGAATCTATTTGAGCTGCCGTTACGCCGTGAAGCGAGCTTGCAAGAGCATTTACATCGCCACCTGCAGCCGCAAGATAGTGACCTTTAGCGATGATGCCTTCAGTTAGGATAAACATATTTGCAACGCAGTGTTCCATCGAGCAAGCTACGAATGCGCCGATCATCCACATAATTGCAAAGAATTTACCTGATAGATTGCTCTCGCTGGTCGCAGTCCAGATAGACATACATACAAACACATTACAAAAAATTCCGCGGATGAATAGCTCATGAAAAGGCGCGTTTATTTTGCCTGCTGCTGCAGGAATGAAGTGTTGCAAGATGTAGCCGTCATATTTAAGCGGAAGTCCTGAGTAATAATACATATACGCGATTAATGCGCCGCCTACGAAGTTAAAGCACCAAACGATAGCCCAATAGCCGATTGTTTTACCTAGCGGTAATTTGCCATCGGCAGCAGGTACGCCCGTTAAAACCGAGCTAGTAAATAGATGTCCACCGTAAAAAACCACCATCATCAGACCGCAGCTAAAGGTAATACCGCCGATGAAATTCGATAAGCCAATAGATTGCTTTTCAGCCATTCCGACGGTCGAGTGAGCCCAGAAAATATCGCCCATAGCGATTGCAGCGCCCGCCATTATAGCTAGAAAAATTATGCTAATTAGCGGGGTATGCGCCTTGTGTTGCATCGAACTAGACACCGCTTGCGCGGTTTCTGCAGGATTTAACATTTACTCCTCCTCATTTAAATTTGAATCAATTTCCAAGATACGCTCATAAGCTTTTTGCGCACTTTTTTTTGCGCTCTCGCTTAGCCCTTCTTTAAAATCAAGGACGTTATCGAGCAGCACGCTAATGCCCAAAAACAATGTCTTTGGGCAAATTTTGCGCAGATAGCTTAGAAGCACCGGCGTAGGTAGGTTATGCGTCGAATAGATGTAGTCGCGATCATTGCTGAGGTCGAAAAATTCTATCTTATCCTCATCAAAGCCGCTCATCGCATCTACTACAATCAGAATTTCAGGAGCGAATTCCCTAAGGGCGGCAAATTCGTTTTCGGGCACATCCTGCCCGTAAAAAACGCGCCAGTCCTTTAAATTTGCCTCGACTATTCGCCCCGTTTCATTGCCCACGTCGTCGTCGCCGCGAAGGGGATTGCCGATACAAAGCAACGCCTTTCGCATCAAAAATCCTTCCTTAGCACGAAGTATCCTTCGCGCATATTTTTTAGCAGATCTTTAAGCTCACATTCGCAAAGCTGAGGGATTAGCTTGGCTGCGTGCTCGGCAAAAATTTCAATCTCGAAATACTTGCTTAGGTTACCGATCTTAAATTTAACGTAGTCGCCCGAGTTTTCGACGATGCGTTTAAATTCTTCATCGTCTATCTCAAGTACCTTTTCGCTAAAATCTATCGTACCTACGCCGTGACCGACGCAGGTGGAAAAAACCTTGATATCCTTTAGCTCTTTGGGTAAATTTTCGTTTTCGTCCATATGCCGCTTTGTAAGCTTAAAAACCTCAATCATCGTTTGCTCCAGACCTCTTTTTGCGGATCGATTTTAAATTCCTCCGCAGCGCGGGCGTATTTTAGATACACGTCGTTGTGTAATAGCGCCATGCACTCCGCGTATCTAGGATCCTCTTCGGTATAGATAGCGTTAAGTAGAGCCTCGCGAGAAGCTTTTGGATCGTGAACGTCAGATGAGGTTTTGATCGCATCCATATATTTTGCGAATAGAACTCTTCCAAAAATATAGCTCATCAGCCTCTTAGCTTCAGCTTGCAGATCGCGCTCGAATAAAATATCGCCGATAACTGAACTCTTAACCGGTGGCGGAAGAGTGCTATCTTGCTCGTAGCTCTTCTTTTGAAGCTTTTGATCGATGATGCCAAGCGCCATGCCAAGACCATAGATGATGCTAGCAGGATGCGGAGGGCAGCCTGGGATATAAACATCTACCGGTACAATCTTATCGATGCCGCTCCATACGCTATATGCGTCATGAAAAATTCCACCAGTGCTTCCGCAGGCTCCAAGAGCTACTACGATCTTCGGATCGGGTGCAGCCTCATAAGCGCGGAGCAGCGGATAATACATCTGTCGAGTAACCGGACCGGTGCAGACTAAGATATCTGCGTGGCGAGGGTTAGCTACGAGTTTAAATCCGAAGCGCTCCGGATCCCACATCGGCGTGATGGAAGCAAAAATTTCGATTTCACAGCCGTTGCAACTTCCGCAGTCGATACGATAAACGCTGAAGCTTCGTTTGATATTTTTCAAAAGCTCCAATTTTGCGGTTAGATCGTTTGCGTTTTTAATATTTTCGGGGACTTGATACAAACTCATTTTATTGCCTCCTCTATACCTTTGGTCACTCTTTCGACCGCTTGAGCTTTTTTGCATTCAGGACAGATATAAAGGTATTTTTTAGCTTCTTCTAATCTGCCTGGGAGCAAATTTGCCGTACTTAGCTTTTCTAGCGTGTAATTGATGAGCCTTTTTGGAGTCATCGGCTTGCCGCAGCAGCTGCATTTCTCCATCTCAAGCTCGCCGTGTTGGATAAGCGCGCTTTTATCAAATTTTACCGCTAGCTCAAAGCTATTGCCTAGCCTTACCGCTCCCGTAGGGCATACCTCGTCGCAGCGACCGCAAAATATGCAGCGCCCGCAGTCAAATTCCCAAATTAGTTTGGTTTGAGCTTCATTCATCTTAAGCTCGATCGCATTGGATGGGCAGGCGATACCGCACGCGGCACAGCCTATGCAAAGCTCATAGGTATATTCAGGCTGCCCGCGAAAATTCTCGGGCACAATGTATGGCTCAAACGGATAAGCATAGGTCGCCTTACCATACTTTTCGGTAATGTCGAATAATTTCATCATCTTAAATCCTTTTTGCTAACCTTGCCGTCTTGGCAAAATTTCTTAAGGTCTTTTTCGGTTAGAATTTTACTCTTTCCGCTATTAATATCGACTAAAGTTACGCGCTCGGTGCATGAGTAGCACGGATCCATCGAGCATACGATTAGCGCCGCATCGGAGATGTTATTTCCGCGGAATTGAAATCGCAAGCTCGGCCAGTTGTTATACGTAGCGGCGCGACATCTCCAGCGGTAAACCTTCTGTGCGTTTCCTTGCATGATCCAGTGGACATTTTCGCCGCGCGGCGCTTCGTCGTGACCTAAAGCGTAGTTTTCCGGTCTGATCATAGTCTGTGGATCGATCATTATCGGAGTTTGCGGCATTTGATGCAAGCACTGCCTGATAATGTGGATCGATTGTTTAAGCTCTTTATATCTTACGACTTCGCGGCTGAATACATCGCCACCGTGCTCTACGGCTACTTCGAATTCTATCTTGTTGAAGAAATCATAAGGGTGATCGTAGCGGTTGTCGCGCTTAAAGCCGGAGCCGCGCATATTAGGGCCTACCGGGCTAAAATCACGCGCCACTTTGCGATCTAATACGCCCACACCCTTCCAGCGACCGATTTGGCGTTTATCCTCCATAACAGCGTCCCAAATTTCAGAAATTTGAACGTCGAGCTTGTTGATGATCTCGATGCTCTTGCGGATTTCGTTATCGGTCATATCGCGGCGAAGTCCGCCCATAATTACATTGCCGTAGGTCTTGCGGCCGCCGGTTACGAGCTGGGCTAGCTCCATAGAGTACTCGCGCACCCTAAAGATATGCATAAAGGCGTTGTAGTTACCTGTTACCTCGCAGGCTAAACCGATATTTAAAAGATGGCTGTGAAGGCGCTCGATCTCAAGGCAGATGACGCGGATGGCTTGCGCACGAAGCGGAATTTCAAGCTTGATGGCTTTCTCTGCTGCTTCAATACATGCAATCGCGTGAGCGTAGCCGCAAATTCCGCAGACGCGCTCTGCTAAATAGCCCATCTGATCGTAATTCATTCGGTTTTCAGCTAGCTTCTCCATACCGCGGTGCTGATAAAACAAGCGGTAGTCCGCGTCTATAATCTCATCGCCGTCGCAAAATAGTCTGAAGTGTCCCGGCTCGTCACTCGTTACGTGAAGAGGCCCAAGCGGAACATCTACTACGCCGTCGCCGCTAGGAAATAAAAACTCTGCATTAGGCTCGTCTTTATGATCTACAGGATCGGGCCTATAGCGGTAGTCCATTGCGTCTTTGCGAAGCGGATGAAGTCCATCCGGCCAATCGTCGCTTAGCACCAAGCGGCGTTTATCAGGCAAGCCCTCAGCGATTAAGCCGAACATATCGAAGGCTTCTCTTTCGTACCATACGCAAGCAGGTACTAAAGGAGTAACCGACGGGAATGTAGGATCCGATCCTGGAATTAGCGTCCTAACGGTGATGAAGCATTTATCCTCTGCGGCGAAATCCTCCGCTTCGGTCATTTTGCCACCTTCCATAGATATCGCATAGTAAAGTGCGAAATTTCCGTTTAGCTCGCGCTCATCATTGGGGATCATCGTGCTGATAAAACCGCCGATGTCATAATATAGCGTCTTAACCGCAAGCGGCAGATCATTTCTATCCACTAAAACGGTGATTTGATCCTCGGCTTGGCGGGTAACTTCTAAGACCTTGACTTTGGTCTTTAAAATTTCTATAAATTTATCGCCTCTCATTTTTAACCTCTCATCATTATTCTAACGCCGTTTTCGACGAGCATCCAAAAATCACCTACGTGCCATACGCCGAAAATTATCACTAAAGCGCAAAGCAAGATTAGCGGTAAATTTTCAAACAAGCTCATCTCTTTAGCATAAACCACTTCACCTTTAGGCGTACCGAAGCTCGCAAGATTAAAATGCGCGAAGTCCGCGATGAAAATAATTACGAGCGCGATCGCAAATAATGCTACGGCTATGTATTGACCGCTGGCTATCGCGCCTTTGAAAACGTTAAATTCGCTTACAAAGATCGCAAACGCAGGAACACCTACGAGCGAGCAAACCGCAGCACCAAACATTATCGTAGTAAGCGGAGCGATTTTTACCATGCCGCCCATTCTAGACATATCTTTGTGACCGTAAATTCTAGCGATATTACCAGTAGAGCAGAATGCAAGAGCCTTGGTAAAGCTGTGAGCTAAGCAGTGAAAGATCGCGGCAAGCAAGCCAAAATATCCGCCGATGCCTAGCGCAAATGCAATAACACCCATATGAACGACCGAGTGGTAAGCAAACATCCTCTTTACGTCGTGCTGACGAACGAGGAAAATTCCTGCTATAAATAGCGTGATCGTGCCCGAGATCAGCATCACGTGCTTAACGAAGTCTGGCCCTACCGCTTCGGCGGTTACCGCGTAATATCTAAATATCGCTAGCATCGCGCATTTTAAAAGCACACCAGAAAGTAGTGCTGAAATCGGAGCCGGACCTTCTGCGTGAACGTCAGGAAGCCAAGTGTGAGTAGGAGCAAGTCCTGCTTTGGTTCCAAAGCCGATTAGAGCGAATATAAAGATAAGCTTAGCAGCATCTTTGTTTAAGCCTTTGGCGTGATCCATAATGCTAGTCCAAAGCATCGAAGCCTCGCCGTCGCCTGTGATTTTGAATGTAGCCGCATATAGTAAAACGGTCGCATAAAGTGCAAACGCTAAGCCGATCGAGCAGATGACGATATATTTATAACCGCTCTCGGTAGATTTTTTATCTTTATGAATAGCGACCAGAAATACCGAAGCTAGCGTAGTAGCCTCTACCGCAGCCCACATAAACGCGACGTTGTTGCATATAACGCTAAGCGTCATCGTAAAAACGAAAACGTGGCAGAGCGAGTAGTATTTTCTAAGATCGCTAAGATCCAGATGACCGCCCTGTATCTCCCACTTCATATAGGTAGTGGAGTATAAATTTACCAAAAAGCCCGTTACGGCGATTAGCACTAAAAATACGCAGCCTAGGCTATCTAGGAATAGAAATTTATCGTATGCGTAAAACGCCTCGGCATTGCCGCTTAGAAGCTTGCCTACGTTACAGAGTAGCCCTGCAGATGTAACCGC
>CAUONQ010000076.1:0-6244 GCA_963456995.1 uncultured Campylobacter sp.
ATGCCTTTCTAAGCTTAAGCAGCGCGATTTCGGCATCGGCAAAGACCCTTATCGGCGGCCCCCAAAACCCTACGCCACTGCTTACGTAAATTTGCTTCAGCCCGTCGTTATACAGCCCGTAAAGATACTTCTGGCTAAGCAGCACCAAAAGCGTCCACGGAAAAATTTGCCCCGCGTGCGTGTGTCCGCAGATACACAGATCGACCTCGTCGCGCACGAAGTCCACGACGTATTTTGGCTGATGAGCGAGTAAAATTTTAGGCTTATCGGGATCCGCCTGCGCTAGCGCGGCGCCGAGATCGGGCTGCATGTATCCGAAGCGAAAGCCGCTAAGATCGTGCACGCCCATTAAATTGAGCCCTTCAAATTCCACGCTTTCGTTTTGCAGCACGCGCACGCCCGCTTTTTGCATCGCTGCGATAAGCCCGCTTGCGTCGCCGCGGTAATACTCGTGGTTGCCAGCGACGAAAAAGATAGGCTTTTTGATCGCCTCAAGAGGCTGCAAAATATCCCCGAGCTCATTCGAGCG
Organism: uncultured Campylobacter sp.; assembly: GCA_963456995.1. Taxonomy (GTDB): domain Bacteria; phylum Campylobacterota; class Campylobacteria; order Campylobacterales; family Campylobacteraceae; genus Campylobacter_B. The sequence goes on from CAUONQ010000076.1 coordinate 530, forward strand.
CAGATCAAACATATCGCCCACGATCAGCAGCGCGTCATAATTTAGCGAGTTTATCTGCGCTACGACGCCTTGCAAAAACTCCTTTTTCAAAAACTCGCCCAGATGCACGTCTGAGATGACGGCAAAACTTAGCTCGCGAGCTAAGTTTTTGATTTTTATTTCGCGCTCGGTGATTTTTGGAATTTTTAGCGCATTATAAAGCCCTTTAAAAATATAGCTAAACGCCATTATTACAAAGGTTACGTCTATAAAGGTTTTTAAAAATTTTCGCCTGTTTTGGCTAAATTTAACCACATGCGCAGCGGCGCTTAGCACATCGTAAGCAAGGCAGATAAAAAAGAGCGAAAAGGACGCTGCCATGCAAAATACGCAAGTTTTATAGAGCAGCTCATTTTTAAAGCTTCCATTAAGCCCAAAACCCGCAAAAAATATAGCATCTAAAATCGCTAAAGCTACGCAAAGCAAAATCAGGGCGGGGAGAAACGTAGCGAAGCCTTTATATGGCGTAAATCGCGCGCTGATCGATCTGTAGATGTAAAGATTAAAAAACAGGAATAAAACCGTGCCGACGATCGGAAAAATATAGGCGCTTTTCAAACTCTAGCCTTGGATATACTCGTCCAGCTTATCTTTATCAAAGCCCGTGATTTCTTGCTTATCGTCTAAAATTAGCGCGCCGCTCTTTTTAAATTTAGTGATGGTGCGCGAGAAGGTCTCGGGGGTGACATTTAGAATTTTGGCTATTCTAGTGTATTTTGTGCTCATAAAAATATCAAAATTTTCGTTGATAAACTTAGCGATTTTGCCGTCGCAGCTAAGCACGACTTGATTATCAAAGACCGCATTTAGCGCGCGGATCTTTTCAGACATCGATTTTAAAAGCTCCAGGCAAATTTTAGGATCGCTCATAAACTCGTTTTTAAATTTTTCATAATCGATCTTTAGCACCTCGCCGTTTGTCGAAAACACGCCGCTTGCAGGATAGCTCGTCTCTTCGAAATTTACCATCTCCGCCACGAGCGAGATGGGGCGGATCTCGCGCATATGGATCTCACGCCCCTTTGCGGAGGTTTTATAGATTTTTAAAATTCCTTTTAGCAGGATCAATAGATACTGCGAGCGTTCGCCCTCGAAAAATAAAATTTCGCCCTTTTTGTAGCTTTTATGGATGCTAATCTGCTCCAAACGATCGATTTGCGCTGCGCTTAGAGCTTTGAAATAAGGAATTCTCTCAAGCATCGCCGTAACCTATTTTTTAAGCAGGTCTCGTATCTCGCTAAGAAGTTTGACCTCTTCGCTAGGCTCAGCGGGCGCAGCCGGCTCAGGCGCAGGCTCGGCTGGCTTTTTAAGCTTATTGATCGCCTTGATCGCGCAGAATATACAAAACGCGATGATTATAAAATCGACCGTTACCTGGATAAACGAGCCATAGTTTATCGTAACGGCTGGGGTCTGCCCCACCGCTTCTTTCAGCACGATCTTAAGATCGGTAAAATTCATGCCTCCCATAAGAAGTCCTAAAACCGGCATCATGATGTCGCTTACGAGCGAGGTTACGATCTTGCCGAAAGCCCCACCGATGACGACGCCCACCGCCATATCGATGACGTTGCCTTTCATCGCAAATTCTTTGAATTCCTGAATGAAACTCATATTGTCTCCTTAAATAAAATGCGCCGATATTAGCCTATTTTTGCTTTGTTTTTGCTTTTTATTAGGAAGTAAAAAGTATAATCCGAGCTTAAATTTAAACCCAAAGGACCTAAATTGTATCGCTTCGCTCCGTCGCCCACCGGCGATATGCATATCGGAAATTTACGCGCGGCTATCTTTAACTACATCTGCTCGCTACAAGATAAAAGCGGCTTTATTTTGCGCATCGAAGATACCGACACTGCGCGCAATATCGAAGGCAAAGATCAAGAGATCATCGAAATCTTAAAGCGCTTTGGCATTAAATGGCAAAGCCTGTATTATCAAAGCAAAAATTTAAAATTTCATCAGCAATTCGCAGCCAAGCTACTCTCAGAGAAAAAGGCGTTTTGCTGTTTTTGCAGCGAGGAGGAGCTGGAAGCGAAAAAGCAAGCCGCCAAGGACGCGGGTGAGGCGTACCGCTACGACGGGCACTGCGAGCATTTAAGCGACGAAGAAGTTCTAAACTGCGGCAAGCCCTTTACCATCCGCCTTAAAAAGCCTGATCACGCGCTGGAATTTACCGACGCGATCAAAGGCCATATCGCATTTGAGCCGCAGAATATCGACAGCTTTGTTATCATGCGCGCGGACAAGACGCCTACATATAACTTCGCCTGCGCCTGCGACGATATGATGCAGGGCGTGAGCTTCGTAATCCGCGGCGAGGATCACGTCTCAAACACCCCGAAGCAAAACTGGATCCGCCAAAGCCTCGGCTACGAGGGCGAGATCAAATACGCGCACCTGCCGATCATATTAAATTCCGAAGGCAAAAAGATGAGCAAGCGCGAGGATAGCTCCTCGGTAAAATGGCTGCTTCAAAGCGGCTACCTGCCCGAAGCGATCGCGAATTATCTGATCCTACTGGGTAACAAAACGCCGCGCGAGGTCTTTAGCATGGATGAGGCGGTGGAGTTTTTCGATATCACTAAAATTTCAAAAAGCCCGGCGAAATTTGACGAGGACAAACTCGCCTTTATAAACCGCGAGCATATCAAAAGAGCGAGCGAGCAGCGCCTGGCGGAGCTTTTTGAGCTTGAGCCAAAATTTGCGCCTTTGATAAAATTTTACACTCAAGAAGCGAGCCTGATCCCACGTATCAAAGAAAAGATCGCTGCGATCTACGGCGCGAAAGATATCCCGCAGGAGTGGGCGGCGCAGGCACAGGTGCTGCGAGAGGCGATCTTAAATTTATTAAGCTCAAACGGCGCTCCAATGGAATTTAATGATTTCAAAGCGGCACTTTCGCAAGCTACAAATTTAAAGGGCAAGAGCCTATTTATGCCGCTTAGATTTTTACTGACCGGCGCGCCCCACGGACCGGAGCTTAGCGAGCTGTATCCGCTGATCCGCGCCGATTTAAAGGAGATACTCGATGCTACTAAATAGCGTATTTTACGGCATTTTAGTGAGTATTCATTACGTGATTCAAGCTTATATGATGCTAATTTTCGTCGCCTGCGTTTTGAGTTTCATCCGTCCAAATCCGTTCGGTAAATTTTATAAAATCGTCCGCGCGATCTCTGCGCTTACGGAGCCTGCGTTTGCATTGGTGCGCCGCTATCTGCCTACTACTTTCGGCGGGTTTGATCTTTCGCCGCTTCTTATCCTACTCGTGCTTAATTTCTTTGACAGCGCGATAATCTATATCATCAATAGGACGGTCATTTGAAAATATTTCTGAAATTTAGCCTTGTTTTGGGGCTGCTGTGCGCCGCAAGTAGCGGTAAAATTTTAAGCTACGAACAGATCAAAGACGAGCCAAAATCCCTAGCCAAGGACTATTACATCTATCGCCTAATAGATGAGACGAAATACAACAAAGCTGAGATTAAAATTTTAAAACAAAGTATCTTTCGCTACAAAGGCAAGCTAAAAGATAAGCTCGATAGAATTTTCGGCGCCATTCGCCCTCCTAAGCGTCCGGATCGATGTGCAGGCGTTACCTCCGCCAATATTTTAGATGCAAATTTAACCTGCAAAAAGGCGCGCTCATATCCAAATTTTATCGCCAAGCTAAGCCCGTCCGTGCGCGAGACGCTCGCTTTGCAACTAGAGAGTCACCAAGACGCGGCTTCGCGAAACGCCGTAAATTTACTGCGCGGATTTAACGACGAAAATCCGAGCGAGTATTTTATGCAGAGCCGCAACGCGCAAAACTACTTTTTATATTACGACTACTTAAAAGGTGCGGGCAAAGACGCTCTGATCGACATCGACGCCGACGCAGCCTTCGTAAGCGAACTAGCTTCGCAAAAAGGCTTCAAAGCGGTTCTTAACGATGCGCTAATCAACCGCAAATACCCGCGCCTGCGCCGCTCGCTTACGGGCGTCGATCCGCTAGCCGTGGAGAAGGACGTAGCGTTTATGCTGGGCGTAAATGCCGTCATGCAGGGCGACGAAGGGGCTGCGCTTGCATTTTTTAGTCGCGCGGCTGCGAGCTTTGAAAAACCTCACGACGTGCACAATGCGAAATTTTGGATCTACCTGCTAAACGGAGATCAAAATGTCTTGCGTCAGCTTGCTAGCAGCGAATACTACAGCCTCTACGCGCTTTATGCCAAGGAGGTCTTAGGGGATAGGAATTTAAACATCATCATCCCAAACCCCGCTAAAAATTCCATCGAAGGCTACGATATCACCGATCCTTTCGCTTGGGTTCGCACGAAAAATAGCGCCGATAGAATGTCGCGCGAGCAGCTTTTGGAATTTGCCAAAAAATTCGACACCAAGCAAAGCATCGGTGAGTACTCATACATCATGAATAAAGCAAGCGGCGGCAAGGACAACTTCTATCCGACGCCGTTTATGGAGTATATCGGCGACGGCGACAACCGCCGCAAGGCGCTAATTTTAGCGCTCGCCCGCCAAGAAAGCCGCTTCGTGCCCGCATCGGTTTCTACCTCGTATGCGCTTGGGATGATGCAGTTTATGCCGTTTTTGGCTAACGAGATCGGCAAAAAGCAACTCAAAATCGATGGCTTCGATCAAGACGATATGTTCCGTCCGGAGGTCGCTTACCGCTTCGCTAACATCCATATCGACTGGCTGGAGCGCAAAATTTATAGCCCGGTTTTCATCGCATACGCTTACAACGGCGGGCTTGGGCTCGTCAAAAAGATGCTTCAGCGCGGCGATATGTTTAATAAGGGCAAATTCGAGCCGTGGCTTAGCATGGAGCTCGTGCCGTATGCCGAGAGCAGGGACTACGGCAAAAAGGTACTCGCAAACTTCATCATCTACTCGCAGATCCTCGATCCGCGCGCGAAAGTCTCGGTGCAACAGGAGCTGCAAGATCTGCTGATACCGAGCAGAAGCGACGATTTCCGCTAAGCCGGCAGCGGGCTTGGAGGATGATTTTAAAAAGCGATGAGCAAGGAATTTTAAAAGCCGTCGCTTCAACAAAAGCGCAAAATTTGCCCGCCAAGAGCTTAGACAGGCAGATCAAAACGGCGAAATTTTACCGCAAAAGTAGGCAAGGCGCTATAAAATCGTGCGGAATTTATTTTGGCTTCGGTGACAAAATTTTATCTCTTGATGCTAGCCAAAGGTTATTTCTGCCCTACACGAAAGGCCGCACGCCATGCAAATTATCGCGACCGTAGTTCTCATAATAGCCGCCGTTTTGTGCGTATCCTCGTTTAAAGACGAAAAGAAACGCTCCGCAAATTTAGCGACTTGCCTGTTTTTTATGGCGTTTGCGTATTACGTGCAATTCGGCGTAGGGGACGAGAGCTACGTCCGAGCGGGCGGCGCGGCGCTGATTAGTCTTTTTTATCTTTGCGCTTGCTTTTTTCGAGCTTTATTTCTGGGGCGACGAGCTTTGAAATCTAAAATTTATTGAAATTTTATCGCGGCGTTTTGTGAGCGATTAAATTAGCGCCCGAGCGTAGAATTTTAAGTGGTGTGAAATCAAAATCGGGCGCTTTCGGCTATGAAATTTAAACAGATAAACTATCCGCAACTTACCCGCCGTAAGGCTGCGGCGGGTTTAAATTTAGCCTCTTTACAGCTTGTTTG
>CAUONQ010000077.1:0-6167 GCA_963456995.1 uncultured Campylobacter sp.
TAAATCTCGCCAACGAGGGGCAGACGATGCTAATGGTAACGAACGAGATGGGCGTTGCGCGGGCCGTGGCCGATCGCATAGTTTTAAGGGACGAGGGAAGCTACGTCGAGCTTAACGAACCGGAGGCGGTCTTTACCGCGGCGAAGAGCGAGCGCGCGAAGAAATTTCTAATTATGTTCGAATTTAAAAAATAAATTTGAATAAAGGAGAAAAGATGAAAAAAGCGCTAAGCACGCTTTTTATCTTAGGTGCGTTATTTTTCGCAGGCTGCAACGACGAGGGCAAAGGCTCCTCACATTCCGCGCAAGATTCCGCCGCGCCGCAAAGTTATATCGACGGGATTAAAAAGCGCGGCGTGGTAAGGATCGCGGTTTTCGGCGATAAGCCGCCGTTTGGTTATATCGACGAGGCGGGCAAAAACGCGGGATATGATGTGTATTTTGCAAAACGTATCGCAAAGGAGCTTTTGGGCGATGAGAGCAAGGTACAGTTCGTGCTCGTAGAGGCCGCCAATCGCACGGAATTTTTGGCGTCGGATAAGGTCGATATCACGCTTGCAAATTTTACCGTCACGCCGGAGCGTAAAGAGGTCGTGGATTTCGCGCTACCGTATATGAAGGTAGCCCTCGGCGTCGCGAGCAAGGACGGCGATATCACCGACGTTTCGCAGCTTAAAGACAAAACGCTTTTAATCAACAAAGGCACAACCGCGGATCTGTATTTTACGAAAAACCATCCCGAGATCAAGCTTTTAAAATTTGACCAAAATACCGAGACTTTTGGTGCGATGCTGGACGGCAGGGGCGATGCGATCGCGCATGATAATACGCTTTTGTTCGCATGGACGAAGTCAAACCCTGGCTTTAAGGTAGGTATCCGCTCGCTAGGCGATCAGGACGTCATCGCGCCTGCGGTCAAAAAGGGCAACGACGAGCTTCGCAAATGGCTTGACGATCTAATCGTAAAGCTCGCGGACGAGAAATTTTTCCACGCCGACTACGATGCGACGCTAGCGCCGGTATACGGCGACGACATCAAGGCTGACGACGTCGTAATCGAGGGCGGGAAGTTATAAATTTAGATTCGCCGTCTAGCTTAGCGGAGCGATTTTACTAAGCCCTGCAAGCTCGCAGCGACGAGGCGTTGTAGCTTTACAGAAACGACGCCTATAAACGCGCCCATAGGCGGCGAGTGCTTTTATAAGCTAGCTAAATTTATTGATCTATAGCAGCAAAGTTTTGCTTCCGCACGACAAAATTTAGCCGAGCCAAAATGCAAGCTTAGCGCGGGTCGTCGCGGCAAAATTTAAGTCGCGCACGGCGGCGTAAAATTTCAAGCGATAGTAGAATTCTAATGCAAACTGCTCGTGCGGTAAAAATTTTGCCGTGCGAGCAATGATAAATAACAAGCGCTCGCTCGTTAAACGGATCGGGAATTTATAAAATTTATCGGTTCATGCAGCTTGCAAAGTCTTATACGAAACCTCCCGCGTGCATTCTATCTTTCGATTGGCTCGTGCGAAGGAGCGATCGCACATCCGCCCAAACGCACGATCCGCGGAATGCATTCATTTCCACGCCCAGCTACACAGCCCATCTGTGCCGCTAAGCCTACGATCCTGCGCGCTTTGTCTGCATATCTGTGTGTCGCCAGAGCCGTATGCGGCCCGCCGCCTCTGCCATACTCCACCGCGCCGCCGCCTGCCTCATTCGCTCCAAATTTTGCGGTTCAAATTTAGCTCGCTCACGATACCCGCAAGCGCGCCGATCTCATCTACGTAAAGCTCTATCGTGGCGTCCTGCTTTAGCGAGCAGTCGATTCTAGGCTCGAAATTATCGCGCCAGGTCTCGATCGCCACGTAAATTTTGTCCTCCCTTAGCACCGCGTTTATCTGCGAGCCCAGCCTTAGATAAACCTCCGTCAGTCGCTGCATCAAAAGCGGTGTCAGAGCGTATCTAGCGCCCACCTGATCTGTCGTATAGACGTCGAAAAATTCCTCAAATTTCACGTCGCCCATATTCGCTCGCTGCCCGTATTTGCGCAGATTTCGCGAGTTTTTGTGACACACCCGCACCTCGCAGCTAAGCCTTTTGTGAAAATCCGCGACGAAAAGCACTCCTTGAAATTTTACGTCGGTGCGAGTGCCGTTTTTGGTGCGCACTTTTTCGGCGGCGTAAAAGTCGCTAAATCTCACGCGCACGCCCTGCACCTCCCCGCTCATCATATCCTCGCTCGATTGCTCGTTTATGTAGCAGTCGTAAATTTCAAAAAACTCATCTGCTGTAAGCCCGTCGTTTTCATCATAGCTAAGTCCGAAGCTTTTTGCGATGCTCGCGACAACCCTGCTTTTAAAATTTGATCTGAAATTCCGTCTTTTACTCGCCGTCAAAAGAGTGCTCACGACGCCGTAAACGGAGATGCCGAAAAATACGCCGACCGCCGCTTCGTCCCAAAAGCGCGCCACCAGCGCGCCCACGCCGGTCCCTACGGCAGCGGCGACGAGATTAGCCTTTTTCACCGCTTCTTGCAGCGCCACGCGCTCATCCTCCAGGCTCTGTAGATCGGCTAGAAAGTTAAATTTTGATCCGGCTGCACCATCTTTCTCTCTCCTGCCCTCACCTTCGGAGACTTTAGGCTCGAGCCTCCCGTAAGTAGCTCTCATACGGCTATCGCTGTCTTTAAAGCCGCTACCTTCGCCCGCTTCGGCTCTTAATACCTGCTCCTCTTTCGCATCGGCGCTTAAAATTTGCCCGCTTTGAGCCGTGCCCTGCCCTAGCGCGCCCCTGTCTTGCGCCGTATCAAAGCCGCTAAATTTATCAAAATTTGCGCGCTGCGTGCCGCCGTTTTTGCCAAAGCTTAAGCCGCAAAATAGGCGGTAGAGCAGTCCGTTTAAGAGGGGGAAGAGGATGAAAAGCGCGACTATGAGCCAGTTTGTATCAAACGGGACGGGCTCTGCCCCGGTATTCAAAAACACGTAAAGTCCGAGCAGCAGCAGGGCTATCAAAAATGAGACGAGCTTGCTAATGCGCGCGAGCTTTTCGCGCCGTTTTTCAAGCAGGTAAAGCTCCTGCAAATCGCCGTTTCTATCCATAATCCGCCTTTTGTAGCGCATTTAAGCGCCGGTTCATTTGTCGCGTAAATGTTAAATTTAACCGCGCACCGCCGCCTGATCGCCGCTAAATTTAGCGCAAAGCTCGCGCTCTGCTATAAATTTTAAAATTTGCTCCGCCGCTTTAAATTTAGCCGCCATAAAATTTTAAATTTCGCCTTTGCCGCGCCGCAGTTCGTTTAATGCGGGCAGATCTTTAGCGCCTCTTTCAGCCGCCCTAACCCGTCTTTTAGCAGCGCCCTAGAGGTCGCGATATTTAGGCGCAAAAATCTCTCGCCGCCCTTGCCGTATTGCGCGCCGCAGGAGAGATACAGCCCCGTTTTTTCGCGGATGAAGCGCGCAAGCTCCGCGCTATCCTGCGTGTAAGCGCCCACATCAAGCCACATCAGATAGGTCGCGTCTTGCGGCACGACATGCACCTGCGGAAGCTCACGCGCGATAAATTCCGTCGCGAATTTACGATTTTCGCTGAGGTATTCTCGCAGAGCATCCAGCCACGCGGCACCCTTCGTAAATGCGGCGATCGCTCCTTGGACGCCAAAAAAATTCGGCTCGGCGATGTCGTCGGAATTTAGCGCTTTTGAAATTTTATGGCGCAAGCGCTTATCCACGGCAAAGACCGCCGCGCTTTGCAGCCCTGCGATGTTAAACGCCTTGGTTGGCGCGATTATGCTGGCTGAGATCCTCTCGCAGCTCTTGCTTGCCGCAGCGAATGGCGTGTAACGCACGCCCGGCTCGGTCAGATCGCAATGCACCTCATCGCTAAGCACGATCACGCCGTGCTTTTCACACAGCTCGCCGATACGGGCGAGATCGTCCCTGCTAAAGGTGCGACCGACCGGATTGTGCGGGTTGCAAAGTATAAAAAGCGTCGTTTGCGGATCGGCGAGCTTAGCCTGTAGATCCTCCCAATCGATGCTATAATCGCCGCTAGCGTAGGCAAGCTCGTTTTGCAACGGCACGCGGGCGGCGTTTTTGATGCAGTAGTAAAAGCAGTTGTAAACGGGGCTCATCAGCAGCACATTTTCGGCGGGCGAGGTGAGCTTGCGGATGATCGAATCGATCGCAGGCAGCGTGCCGCTAGCATAGATCAGCCACTCCTTTTGGATTTCATAATCGTGGCGCACAAGCCACCAGCCTTGATACGCGCTGCGCCACTCATCATCGATAATCGAATAACCCAAAACCCGCTCATTTAGCCGCTTTTGCAGAGCCTCGATGATCTCGGGCGCTACGGCAAAGTCCATATCCGCGACCCACATCGGAAGCTCATTCTCGCCCACATCCCATTTAAGTGACTTCGTGCCGCGGCGGTTCGGCAGAGTGTCGAAGTCGTATTTCTCCTTGCCACTTATAAAATCAAAAAGTCCCATCTTACGCCCTTAATTCAGTAATGATTTCAGTTTTAGACGCATCCGTTGCGCCGTCTAGGATCAGTTCGCCGATACTTGCCGCGCAGATTAGCCCGCTGCTTGGATTTTTGACGCTATCGATCGCGCCTTTTACCTCGGCATGCACGTCGCTGTATTCAAACGCTAGCATCGTATTTATCAGCTCACAATCTTGCAAGCGCAAATTTTGCATATAGCAAAAGCCCTGCAGGCTCTCTATCTTGCAGTTTCGCAGCGTCACGTTTTTAGAATTCCAGCCGAAGTATTCGCCCGCGATGAAGCAGTTCTCGACCACGATATTTTCGCAGTTCCAAAATGCGTCCTTGGATAGGAGCTTGGAGTTTTTGATCGTTACGTTTCTGCAGCCGTCGAAGCAGTAATCCCCGAAGAGTGATAGATTTTCGATGCTTAAGTTTTCGCAATCAAGCCCGAAATAGGCGCCCTTTGCGGTGACGTTTTTTAGCGTGACGTCGCTGCAGTGCCACAAGGTCTCCTGCGCATCATGAAATTCTACGTTTTGCAGTGCGGCATCTTTTACGCGGCGAAGCCCCTTGGGTGCGCCGTAGAGGCAGTCTTTTAGCACCACGCCACGGCTATACCAGATCCCTGCGCGCGCGACCTCGTCGAATAAACAATCCTGCGCGCGGATATTTTCGGCGTACCAAAACGGATATTTCCACTCAAATTTACAGTTTTGCGCGACGATATTTGCGCTGTGCTTTAGCGGCGACTCGCCCTCGCCGAAAACGGAATTTTCGATCCGCAGATCCTTTGCGCCGAACAGCGCGCGCTCGCCGCTAAAGTGCTTTTGTCTTAATATTTGCATGGCTTTCCTTAGATTTTAAAATTTGCTTCAGATTATACAAGGAATTTCAAAATTCCGCATAGATTAGGCGTATGAAACGCAAGCGAATTTTAAAAATTTTAAAATTTAAAGGCGGCGAGGGGCTAAATTTGACGCGCCTCGGTAGTGGTTACGAAACATATGCAGCGAATGCACGGCAAATCGCCGCGCGCTTATAAAGGCGTTTTTGTAAACGCCCTAATGAAGCGCGCCTAGATCACTACGGCTATTCGCGTATTCGTTTAGGCACCCATATCTGCCCACGATAGGCACCACTTGAAAGCCGAATAAAAATTTATCGCGAGCGACGTTTCATAAATTTGTAAAATTTTCTACAATCAACGTGAAAGTTCCTCTAAAGCGTCGTGTCTGAAAAAGCGTAAATTTTATCCCGCGCACAAACGGGGCGCGTCTAGTGCTCGTGGTGATGCGAGTGAGCGTCTTCGCCGCGGTCTCGATCTGTAGCACGCTTTCGCAGATCAAAATACACAAAAAGCCCACTGGGCTCGCCATCCTCGTAAATTTCAAGTTTGTAGCGCATTACGGCGTGCGTGCACACTGCAACATCAAGCGTCGCTTCATAGCCGTCTGCGCTACGCTTTAGCGGGAATTCCGCATTACCCATATTCATACTCACGCCCGAAATTTTAACGCTCGGATTTTTCAACTCACGCGAAATTCCGCTTATTTTTAGCTCGTTTGCTCCCGCTTCGATCGGATGGCGCGCCACGCTAAAGAGCGCCTTCTGCCCGCCCGCGTTAGTCTCGCAGTCCTGTGCGGCTAGATTGCAGCCCAGACGCGTCCTTATGTCCTTAAATAATGC
>CAUONQ010000078.1:0-6139 GCA_963456995.1 uncultured Campylobacter sp.
AATTTAAAATTTCAAATGTCGCGCAGTATCCTAGCTGCGCACTAAATTTAAGTATCACGCGCTGCTTAGTTTGCGTTTTGCCGCACCGGCGCACCGCAACGGCGCTGCGAAAACAAGTAGCCAAATGCCCCAAGTGCGCTTTGAAATTTTAAAATTTCAAAACCAAAGTTCCGCCCCATCGCGCAGCTTTGCTCACCGTCCGCGCGGCCTCACAATCAAGCTCTTTTAAAATTTCCGTCCGCGCCGCCTCGCGATCAAGACCCTTTAAAATTTTATGACGCTCTCGCCCGCGACATATCCGCTGAACGCAGAAGCAAAGCAAGATTGAAAAGCGCCGATTGCGCAATGCTTGCAATCGAGATCACTGATCGTGCGATACTTACGACCGATCTCTACGCCTACCTCGCAAAGCCACCTTTTTTCGGACCGCCCTTGCCGTGGCAGTCTTTGTATTTTTTGCCGCTGCCGCAAGGGCAAGGATCGTTTCGTTTAGGCTTTTTGTCGCCGAACTCATCGGGACCCTTTAGCTGCGACTCATTCGTGCTTGCGGCGGCGAGCTCTTTGGCGTTTGAGCTCTCCATGCGCTCCTGCATCGCACGCTGCTCGGCTTCGATCTCCTCCCTAGATTTGAACTGGATCGAATGCAGCAAGCGGATGCTGTCGGATTTGAGGCGCATTACAAGCTCCATAAAGAGATTGTAGCTCTCCTTTTTATACTCCGTAAGCGGGTCTTTGTGGTTGTAGCCGCGAAGTCCGATGCCCGCCTTTAGGATATCCATCTGATACAGATGCTCTCTCCAGTCGCGATCTACGATCTGCAGATAAAGCATCTTTTCGATACTTTTGCGCTGCTGCGGATCAATCGGCGCCATCTTGTTTTCATACGAAACGGCAAGCGCGCCGATGATCTTTTCTTTCAGCTCTTTGAAATCATCGACCTTCTCAAGCTCGCTATTTTCGAGCACCTCGCCCGTTTCTTGAGCGATTTTGGCGACGATCGGGAATTTATCGACCTCTTTGATATTTGCGCCGTCGAAAATTTCAAGCTCCTCAAGCACACTAGAGATGTACTCCTCGCGGTTTTGAATGATTTTATCTTTTAGATCGTAGTCGGGGTCCAAAAGCTCGTTGCGATATTTATAGATCGTCTTGCGCTGCTCGTTTGCGACGTCGTCGTATTCTAGGATGTTTTTACGCGCTTCAAAATGCAAGCTCTCGACCTTTTTCTGCGCGTTCTCTACTGCGCGCGAAACCATGCCTGATTCGATATGCTCGCCATCTTTTAGCCCTAAGCGATCCATGATATTTTTAATCTTGTCGCTACCAAAAATTCTAAGCAGGTTATCCTCCAAGCTTAAGAAAAATCTACTCTCGCCCGGATCGCCCTGTCGCCCGCTTCGTCCGCGGAGTTGGTTATCAATGCGGCGGCTTTCGTGGCGCTCGGTACCTAAAATATATAGCCCGCCCAAAGCGCGCACTTCATCGTCTATACGGATATCCACGCCACGTCCCGCCATATTCGTAGCGATCGTTACGGCACCCTTTACGCCTGCGTCTTTGATGATCTGCGCTTCACGCTCGTGATTTTTAGCATTTAGCACGGAGTGCGCGATGTTTTCTTTAACCAAAAGCTCGTGCAGCTTCTCGCTCTTTTCAATCGACGCCGTACCCACTAGTACGGGCTGACCTTTGGAATTTAGCCGCTTGATCTCATTTATGACGGCATCAAATTTCTCGCGCTCGGTCTTGTAGATAAGATCGTTTTGATCCTTTCTGATAACCGGCACGTTCGTAGGGATAGAGACTACTTCGAGTTTGTAAATTTGAGAAAATTCCGTTGCTTCCGTCTGTGCCGTACCCGTCATACCGGCGAGTTTTTCGTAAAGACGGAAGTAGTTTTGAAAGGTAATGTCGGCAAGAGTTTGACTCTCCTCTTGGATCTGCACACCCTCTTTAGCTTCAAGAGCCTGGTGCAAGCCTTCGCTGAATCTGCGACCCTCGCTAAGGCGACCCGTAAATTCATCCACGATTATGACCTGCCCGTCGCGCACGACGTAGTGCACGTCCTTTTCAAATAGATTATTTGCCTTAAGCGCTTGATCAAGGTAGTGGCTAAGCACGGCGTTTTCGAGACTATAGAGGTTATCGACGCCAAAAAGCTTCTCGGCTTTTGAAATTCCTGCCTCCGTGATCAAAACGGCGCGGTTTTTCTCATCTACGGTAAAATCACCCGTAGCTTTGCCTTTCGGATCGGCTGGCGCCTCGCCGCGGATCATTTGGCGAGCTACTTCGTTTGCCTTAATATAGCCGTCTAGAGTGCGGTTCGTAGGGCCAGAGATGATAAGTGGCGTCCTGGCTTCGTCGATTAAAATACTATCAACTTCATCGACGATTACGAAATGATGCCCGCGCTGCACTTTTTCATCCGCGCTAAATTTCATATTATCGCGCAGGTAGTCAAAGCCGAACTCGTTGTTTGTGCCGTAGGTGATGTCGCACGCGTATGCAGCCTTGCGCTTGGCGTCATCGTATTCGCCGCCTACGATCACACCGGTACTAAGCCCTAAAAATTCATATAGCTCGCCCATTTGCGTAGCATCGCGCTTAGCTAGGTAGTCGTTTACGGTTACGACGTGTACGCCCTTACCCTCCATCGCATTTAGCACTACCGCCAAAGTCGCTACGAGGGTCTTTCCTTCGCCCGTTTTCATCTCGGCAATCGCGCCGTCGTTTAGCACCAAACCGCCTATTAGCTGAACGTCGAAGTGACGCATATTTAGCACCCTTTTGCCAGCCTCTCGCACGATAGCAAATACTTCGTTAAGCACGTCGTCCGTGCTCTTTTCGCCCGCGCGAACTTGCGCTCTTAACGCTTCAAATTCCGCCTTAAGTGTCGCATCGTCCATCGCCGCGTAGTTTTCTTCAAGCGCACTGATCTGTGCTGCGCGCTTGGCGTATTGTTTGACGATCCTATCGTTTTTAGTACCGAACATCCCGTGGATGACCTTTTTAAACATCTCAAACCTTAGTTTTAAATTTTAACCGCGCATATTAACATATTTTTAGTTTCTATTTAATTAAATCCTAGAAAAACGGCTATAATACGCGCAAATTTTCAAAAATAAAGGCAAAATTTATGAAAAAAACTCTTATTTCTTTAGCGGCGAGCTGCATTTTTGCATTCGCAAGCGGGATAGAATTCAACACTCTGAGCGCAAATTTTTCGCAAACCGTGCAGAGCGACGATGCGAAAATCAGCTACGGCGGCGATTTTAGCGCCACAAAAGAGCACGCCGTGTGGCATTACAAGACCCCTACGATAAAAAATATATTTTTTAGCTTCACAAAGGTCGTCGTAATCGAGCCCGAACTCGAGCAGGCTATCATCACGAATATCAAAGAAACGCCGAATTTAACCGCGATCCTAGCGAACGCAAAACCCAATAAAAACGGCGTTTATGAGGCGAGCTTCGACGACGTGAAATATCTCATCGAGCTAAAAGGTGATCTGCCGAGCAAGATCAGCTACACCGACAAAATGGACAATAAGGTCGTCATTAATCTAAGCAACGTCCGCAAAAACGCGCCGGTAAATGAGGCGATCTTTAAGCCCGCAATCCCGAAAAACTACGACATCATCACGCAGTAGGCGCGCGTGAGGCTACTTTTCGTCTGTCACGGTAACATCTGCCGCTCGCCGATGGCGCAGTCCGTGATGCAAAATTTCATTAATCAAAGCGGCCTAAGTGCGCGCGTGAGCGTGGATTCTGCGGCGACGCACACCGACGAGATCGGCTCGCCGCCCTATTACGAAACGCAGCGCGTGCTAAAAGAGCAAAAGGAGCCGCTCGTAGTGCATCGCGCCGTGCAGATCACGCCCGCAGACTACGAGCGCTACGATCTCATACTTTGCATGGATGATGAAAATATGCGCTCGCTGGGGCGAATTTTTCGCGACAAGGATATGGCTAAGGTAAAATTTCTTTTGGAATTTGAAGAGGGAAATTTTGCAGACTACACCGCGCTAAATTTTAAAGACGCGCTAAAACAAGCCAGCTTAAATTTAAAAGGCGCCAGTTCAAATTTAACCGGCTCTGAACGCCTACAAATCGCCGATCCATACTACACGCGCGATTTTGAGCGCTGTTACGCAGATATCAAGCGCGGCTGCGAAGGGCTCTTGCGATACATTAAAAATTCAGACGGAATTTGCTAAAATCCGCGATTAAATTTTAGCGTCTTTAAAAAGGCGCGGTTTAAAGCGATAATTCTAAGGAAAAATATGTTTAGGCTTTTGATCGTTCCATATCTGATAATTGAGGCATTTACGACCTATTATTTCGTAAGCGCAAACGGATTTGCGGCGTACACGGTAGAAATCGTCATAAGCGCGATTTTAGGCGGTTACGTCGTGGCAAACCGCTCGTGGATGGGCTTTTTTAATCTAATGAAAATCTCGCCGAAAGAAATTTTAAGCGGCGTGGGATTCGTCGTAGGCGGCGTTTTTCTAATAGTGCCCGGGATTTTTAGCGATATTTTGGGCGTTTGCGTGCTTATCGCTTCGTTTTACTGCGTCACCAGCGACGTGCCTAAATTTAACGCTAGCAGCGAAAATTCCGAAAAAAGAAAGCGAAAATTTTGGCGACGCAGCCGCACAAGCGACGATGTAATCGACGTAGAGGTGATCGAAGAGAACGAAATCGAGATTCGAAAAAGCATAGGAGAGGAAAAATGAAAAATTTGATCATCGCTACGCGCGGCAGCGTGCTTGCACTATGGCAGAGCGAGCACATCGCATCGCTGCTTGAAGCTAGCGGCATCCAAGCGCAGCTAAAAAGCATGAAAACCAAAGGCGATAAAATTTTAGATACGCCGCTTGCAAAGATCGGCGGCAAGGGGCTTTTTACGAAGGAACTTGAGGAGAGTATGCTTCGCGGCGAAGCACACATCGCCGTGCATAGCCTAAAAGACGTGCCCGTGGAGTTTCCGCAGGGGCTCGTGCTAGCAGCGATCTGCGCGCGCGAGGACGCGCGCGATGCGATGATCAGCGAAAAATACTCTAAATTCGGCGAGTTACCTCGCGGCGCAAAAGTCGGCACCACAAGCCTTCGCCGCAAGATGCAGCTGCTTAGCATGCGGCCTGATTTAGAGATAATCTCCTTGCGCGGCAACGTCCAAACCCGCTTGCGAAGGCTAAAAGACGGGGAATTTGACGCGATCATCTTAGCGATGGCGGGCATCAACCGATTAAATTTGCGCGCCGAGGTAAAGCACGTAGCGCCCTTTGAGGTCTCGCAGATGATCCCTGCGATGGGGCAAGGAGCGCTCGGTATCGAGGCGGTGGACGAGCTGCAAATTTTGCGCGCGATAGAATTTTTAAAAGACGAACGCGCGATCATTGAAACGACTGTGGAGCGGGATTTTGTCAGAGTTTTGGAGGGCGGCTGCCAGGTGCCGATCGGCATCAACGCGCGCCTTGAGGGCGAAAATATTCACATCAGCGCGATAGTGGGCCTACCCGACGGCAGCGAAAGCATCCGCCAAAGCATCGTCGCGCAAAAATCTCAATACCAAAGCGTAGGCGCGGAGCTTGCGCGCGTTTTTATCGAAAAGGGCGCAAAGCAGCTTCTTGCGCGCGCTGAAGCGATGGCGAGCCTATAAGAAGCCCTAATGCAAAAAGAGCAAATGCCACTTTTTATAATCAAAGATTATTGGATCAGGATTTATATCGATCTGGGCGTTACTTCGTCCATCGTCATGCTTGTTTTTGAACTCGTCACTAGGGGTATTCACTGGCATTACTGGGTTGGGGTTTGGATTTTAACCTTAATAGGTCTTTTAGGGATAAATAAAAACAAATTTTTAAGCTTCTATCCCGGCAGAATAGAATATAACAAATCCTCCGCAAACTATCAAGAAACGATAGTTACAAAAAAATCTATCGACATAGCGCGTATTGATAAGGTAGCGATTTATAAATTCGTAGATTTTGCAGTAGAAGAATTTAGCTATGATAAAAATATTGGCACCTTTAAAAAGCTTATTTTAATGGCTTTTTCGTGGATATTGTATTTGATGGATTTGATATGCTTTGCCGTTTTGCGGCTAAGGGGTAGGATAAAAAGCATAAATTTATATG
>CAUONQ010000079.1:0-6101 GCA_963456995.1 uncultured Campylobacter sp.
ACCAAAAACTGATCGGTGCTTTCTTTTAGCTTATTTAGTGCTTCATCAATCTCTAGCGGTTTATAAAGCTCTAGCTCAGTAGGGACGATTTCATCGACCTCGTCGTTTAAATTTGGCTCATTGACGCCGATTGCATTATCTACGGCGTTTTGCTTCATTTCGTCGCGATTTTTGTGAGAATTTACCTTATCGTGGTATCTGCGAAGCACTTTTGAGGCGCGCTCGACGATGAGATCGACGGCAGCGTAGAGATCTTTATCTTTTTGGCGCACGACGATAGTATCTTGATGCGCTAA
The DNA here is from genome assembly GCA_963456995.1 of uncultured Campylobacter sp. Classification (GTDB taxonomy): domain Bacteria; phylum Campylobacterota; class Campylobacteria; order Campylobacterales; family Campylobacteraceae; genus Campylobacter_B. Next base: position 297 of record CAUONQ010000079.1, read on the forward strand.
ATTTAATGAGAAATCCACCACGAAGCCCTTTTTGCCTTGCTTCTCGTCGGCAGAAATTACACAACGCCCCGAGATAATGTCGAGATTATATTTTTCTAGCGTCTCAAATGCGCTTTCGACATAATTTTTGATAGCTTCCGTTAGCTCAAACTGCTTACCTACGATATTTAAATTCATCGCCCCTCCTTTACATTATGGTTTTTGAATAGTGCGCCTATGATATGTAATCTGCGGCCTTCCCATAACTTCTACGTTAGATCTCACTACTACGTCTACGAGCGCAGCATGGCTTAAAATTCTACCCACACTACCATTTGCAAGCCTTTCGGACGATCCTTGCCCAAAATTACTATAAGCGACGGTATGATCGCCGGGCGCACCTAGCTGTCTATCAAAATATCCGAATGTCACGGTGATATCAAACATTTTTTCGCCCGCATTATTTGACGGGTACTCGAGCGTAATCGTATTTAACGTAGGATTGGTCGCAGCTGTAGCGCCTCCTGCCCTAAGATCGGTAGTTAGATACTGGTGCTTTTGCATAGCAAGAACGGCTAGCTCCGTAGCACTCTGAGCTAGCAGTAGCGCCTGTTCTCTGCCTTGGATATTATTGACATCGCGAGCCGTCATAGACGCGATAGATAGTGCCGTAATCGCCGTAGTTGCTACAATGATGATAAAAAATATGGCTGCTACTAGAGCAAAGCCTTTTTGCATAGTTTTCATTAGTACACCACCTGTGCTTTACAAACGTTTAGATCCAGCTCTGCAGGATCAAAATTTCTGCCGTCGTCTCTCATACATAGCTTAAGCGCGACGGCGCCGTTATCGTCCTTAAACCTAAATAAGCTCACATCCTCGGCTAGTAATGCGCTACTAGCCCTATTGTATGAGGTCGCATCACCTGCAACAGTGCTCCATGGACGATAGTTATACCTCAATACTAGATCAAAATTCTTACTCAAATTTCCCGCATTGTCTCTCGTATAAGTTACGACATTAGCGGGGACGATCGCATAGGCACTATGAGCTATATAATACTGCTCAGAAAATTCCTGCGAGTTAGCATTGTTTGGATTGAACGGATATTGATTGATAGCGATAGTTTCACCTTGTATGCTACCGCTACCCGCATTACTAGGAGTACCTACTGCGATTAGCACGCGGTTTCTGCCGTCTGCCCAAACCGCCCTATCGTAGCCAAAGCCTATGCCCACGCTAGTAGGTGAAGCATCATTCGTAACAGCCCTAAATATAACGGCAACCTGAGTATTATTAGATGGAGTATTGTAAGCAGTAGCCCTTAAATTCCGAACTATCCTAGCTACTCGCGGAAAATCGCTACCCAAGGATACCATATTAAACGCAGCCCTAGTATCTGCGATATAGCCGGCATTATTCGCATCGGCCGTCCATGTGCTATCTCGTAACTGAGACATTGACATAAAGCCGCTCCAGCCAGGATTTCTCTGATTTATATTTCTAGTCTCTACGCTTTGTCCGATCCACTCTAATATATCAAATCTCGGATTGGTAAGATCGCTAATCGGCACAAAATCATTTACGGAAAGATCTCTACCTATGGTAGAGCTTTTTATTCTATCTTCTAAACGATTTGTGATTAGCATCATCGCATTTTGCGTTCTGGCTTCCAGCTGATTTACCGCACGTACATGCACGTAAGATTTATAGATCTTGGTGTATAGATCAGCGCCAAACATCGAGATGATCCCCAGCACTACGATAACAAACACAAGCTCTATAAGGGTAAAGCCTCTTTTCATCTCGCGCTCCTATTAGTTATGTAGTCTAGTGACGGTTGTCTGAACGCCGACGCCGATATTAGATAAAAACGCTTTTAAAACAACTGATTTAGCAGCACCGTCTCTCGCTACGGCGTCGTTTAGATCCGTAGCGGCAACACTAACCATCTTTATATTAGTAGGGGCAGCGGACTCGTCGTTAGGTAGATCGCTAAGAACGCCTCTTATATCAGTACCAGTAGCATACTCCGCCACGTTAAAAGGCTCTGCTACATAATCTACATCGACATTAATCCTAGTATTGAGGATAAAATCACCTCTACTGCTAGAGCCTACTAAATTGCCTACTGTCATTTGAGTAGTAAATTTATCGTAGTCATCAACATCGTTATAACGACCGCCGCCAAAAGAAATTCCATTTCTACCAAATTGCTTTTTCGTAGCTGGAGCTTGGGAGCTGATTCCACGCCGACTAGCTTCCGGCAAAATCCCCGGTCTAACTTCCTTGGTACTATTGCCTGAATCATCTACGCCTGGAGTTACGGTCAAAATTCTATCCATGCAGCTCGCATCGCCTCCGCAGCTAGCATCTGCTGCGTATGCGCTATCCCACTGAGCTTTAGATATACGAGACATAAAAGCTTTAGCGTTATATACGAGCTCCTCTTTGATCGCAAGGGCATTTAGCTCGGTCGTCTGCGCGACGATACGCGGGATCGCCATCGTCGTGATCGCCAAAATCACGATGGTAAAGATCAGCTCGATTAGAGTAAAACCTTTTTTCATCTTACATCCTTTCTTTAAAATTTTGAAATTACGGAAACGCAAACTTACTCTGCGTTATCGGCGCTAATTATACTATTGTTAAACTTAAATTTAGAATTTATCGCGTAAATTTTTTTCGGTTTTCAAAGATTTTTAAGCCCAAACGCACAAAAATTCTAAAGAAATTCCATTTTTAAATTTGAACGCAGAATTTAAGCTTGCATTTACTCAAAGACTATAAAATTACAAGCTAAATAAATTCCAAGGATTTTTTATGACAAATCTAAGTAAAATTCTATCCGCTCTCCTATTTATCGCGTTTATCGGCGGCTGCAGCGGCAAGGGCGACGGCGAGCTTTTTAATCTAAGCCCTGAGGCATGGTATTCTAAAATTTTAGAAGATATCAATAACGCCAGCATGGAGGATGCCGAGAAGCACTACACTAGCTTTTCTAGCGAACATATCGCTTCGCCTCTGCTTGAGGAGATGACGCTCATTATGGCGTGGGCTTTTGTGGAGGATGAAAACTACGAGAAAGCGAACAAATACCTAGACGAATATATCCGCCTCTACGGCACAACGCAAAAGATCGAATACGCAAGATTTCTAAAAATTAGAGCAAATTTCGACTCCTTTAGCCGCCCAAATCGCAACCAAAAGCTAATGCTAAACAGTATCGACGAAATTCGAAAATTTATAGCTGAATACCCGCAGAGCGAGTATCGTCCACTACTTGAGACGATGCTAACAAAGCTTAGGCTTGCCGAGCATCAGCTAAATATCGACATCAAAGACCTTTACCAGCGTACCGACCGCGAAAGTTCTGCCAAAATCTACGAGCAGCGCATCGAAGAATCCCCGCTAAACGGCACCGACGTCATTAAACCGCACTCGCCTTGGTATCGCGCGATTTTTGAGTAGGAGGAGCAATGCAACTGATGCAAAATACAACCTTCCCGAGCGATCTGCCTATCATCGTCGAGGACGAGCTATTTTTATATCCCTTTATGATAGCGCCTCTTTTCATCGGCGACGAGCATAACAAAAAAGCCCTCGATCTAGCCGCCAAAAACGAATCTATGATAATGGTCGTAAGCTCAAAGTCGGAATTTAGCGGCGATAGAAGCTTCGGCGGTATCTATAACGCAGGTGTCGTGGGCTCCGTGATGAGAACCGTGCCGCTTCCTGACGGGCGGGTTAAAATTTTATTCCAAGGCGCGCTAAAAGGCAAAATCGTAAAAGAAATTTCGCAAGATCCGCTGGTCGCTACCGTCGATATCATCCACGACGAGCGCGGCAACGATCAAAAATTAGACGCACTGGTAAGCGTGCTAAAGGAAAAAACCAAGACGCTTAGTACGCTCACGCATTTTTTCCCGAACGATCTGCTAAAGACCATCGACGACGGCACCGACGCAGCGCGCGTCTGCGACCTGATTTTAAGCGCACTGCGACTAAAAAAGCAGGTAGCCTACTCGTTTTTTACCGAGAGCAACTTGCAAAAACGCCTTTTCAACCTCATCAACTACATCTCCGACGAGATCGAAGCGCAGAGGCTCGAAAAGGAGATCAAAAGTAAGGTTCATTCTAAGATCGATAAGACGAATAAAGAGTATTTTTTAAAAGAGCAGCTCAAGCAGATCCAAAAGGAGCTCGGCGGCGATGCCGATCGCGATGTCGAGATCGAGGAATACCGCAAAAAGTTAGAGGCTAAAAAGCCCTATTTGGGTGAAGATGCCTACAAAGAGATCAAAAAGCAGATCGATAAATTTGCCCGCCTCCATCCGGACAGCGCCGATGCAGGGCTTGTGCAGAGCTATCTGGACTGGGTTTTGGAGGTGCCTTTTGAAAAGACTGCCAAGCATAAGATGTCCATCGAGGGCGTCACCGCGCAGCTAAACAAAGACCACCACTCCCTGAAAAAGCCCAAGGCGCGCATTGAGGAGTATTTCGCGCTAAAGCAGCTTTTAGAGCTTCGCGGCACAAGCGGCAAGAAGAGCAAAGAGGACGGCAAAAACGGCGGCGCGATTTTATGCTTCTACGGCCCTCCGGGCGTGGGCAAGACGAGCCTTGCAAACTCTATAGCGACCGCGCTTAAGCGCAAACTTATCCGCATCGCTTTAGGCGGGCTTGAGGACGTAAACGAGCTACGCGGACACCGCCGCACCTACATCGGTGCGATGCCTGGGCGTATCGTGCAAGGCCTCATCGAGGCAAATCAGATGAACCCCGTCATCGTGCTTGATGAGATCGATAAAATTTCAAGCTCATACAAGGGCGATCCGACGGCGGTTCTGCTTGAAATTTTAGACCCCGAGCAAAACTCGAGCTTTAGGGATTACTATCTAAATTTCAACATCGATCTTAGCAAGATCATCTTTATCGCCACAGCAAACGACGTATCTCTCATACCCGCGCCGCTACGCGACAGGATGGAGTTTATCGAGCTTAGCTCATACACGCCGCAGGAGAAATTTCAGATCGCCAAAGACTATCTGATCCCTCAGGAGCTGCAACGCCACGGCTTAAAATCTGCCGACGTAGCGATCAACCCGGCAGCCCTTTCCGAGATCATCGAAGAGTACACACGCGAAAGCGGCGTGCGAAACCTGCGCCGCCAGATCGCTGCGATCTTCCGCAAGGTCGCGGTTAAAATTTTAAAAGACAAAGAGTTTAAAAAAATCATCGTAACGACGAAAAATTTAAGCGAATTTCTAAATAAGAAGGTTTTCGAGATAGACGAGGTCGAAAAGTGCGATCAAATCGGTATCGTAAACGGACTTGCATGGACTGCGGTAGGCGGCGACGTGCTCAAGATCGAAGCGGTTAAGATCAAAGGTAAGGGCGCGATGACGATCACGGGGCAGCTCGGCGATGTGATGAAAGAATCCGCGCAGATCGCCTTTAGCGTCGTAAAGGTGCTGATCGACGAGGGCAAGCTCAAAGCAGACCAAGACGCGAAGACGGGCGCAGCAAAAGCCTCACGCGCGGGCAAAAACTCCGCATTACGCGTAAATGGCGGTGCGTCTAAAAGCTCAGCGGCACGAAATTTAGGCCCGGAGGAAAATTCCGAAAGCTCGGAGCAGATTTATAACAAATTCGACCTTCACATCCACGTGCCCGAGGGCGCGACGCCCAAGGACGGACCGAGCGCGGGCATCACGATGAGCACGGCGATCGCGTCGATTTTAAGCGAGCACAAGGTGCGCGCAGATCTGGCGATGACGGGCGAGATCACGCTAAGCGGGAAGGTGCTGCCGATCGGCGGGCTTAAGG
>CAUONQ010000080.1:0-6008 GCA_963456995.1 uncultured Campylobacter sp.
GGTCCGCACATCGTCTGGCCGATCTTAGGACAGAGCAATCTCCGCGATACAGCGGGGCTTGTAGGAGATTATTTTTCAAACCCGATAAATTATATTAAAGACGGCACCGTTCGAAACTCTGTCAACGGATTTAGAATATTTAATGACTACTCGCGCGATCCGAAATTTTATGAAAAAATGACCAAAGATGCGGTGGATCTATATCCATTTTTACGCGATGCTTACGAGCAAAATCGCGAGAAATTAATAAAGGAATGAAAATGAAAATTTTAAAAGTTCTAGCGCTTTGCGGAGCGCTTTTGATTTCGGCGCACGCTATTAGCGATACGGATATCGAGCCGGTGATGAGCCAAAAGGTCGCCGAGGCCGTAAATATTATGCGAAGCAGTACACCGAAAGACGCAAAGCCCGCAAAAATTTTTGCGCTTTTTGACGGCTATTTTGATTATAAGATGATGGCAAAGCTCTCCCTTGCAAAGCATTACGCGAGCCTTAGCCCCGCGCAGATCGCGGAATTTAATAAGGCCTTCGAGGCGCATCTAAAGCGCTCCTTTATCGAAAAGCTCTCACTTTACACCGATCAGGATATGAAGGTGCTTAGCAAACAAAGCCCGAGCGATAAGCGCCGCGTGCTAAAAACGCAGGTCATCGGCGAGCAGAAAAATTACGACATAGATTTTAAATTTTATCCTACCGGCTCCGATTGGCGCATCTATGACGTCGATATCGTGGGCGTCAGCCTAATTCAAACCTACCGCTCGCAGCTAGGCGACGTAACGCAAAACTTGGGCTTTGACGAGCTTATAAAGCGGCTAAATTCCACCGTCATCAATAGCGGCGAATAGCAGAGCACCCAAAAGAGCGGTATTTGAAAAAAATTTTTCGCTTAATCGTCGCGTTTCCGAAAATCACGCTCGGGCTGTTTACGGTGCTGGCGCTGTTTTTCGGATATTACTCCACAAAGCTTGAGATCGATGCTTCAAGCCAGACGCTTCTACTAGATAATGACAAAGACCTTCAAATTTGGCGCGAAGTATCCAAACGCTACGAAACGCCGAATTTCTTGGTGCTTGCATACACTCCCGCAGGCGATCTTTTAGCGCCCGAGACGATCCGCAAGATAGCGCAGATGGACGCAGCTTTTTCCAAGCTGGATTTCGTCGCCAGCGTCACAGATATTACGAATGTGCCGCTTTTGCTAAACAAAGGTGGCGGCATGAGCGAGCTGCTTAAGCACATACCCACCCTTACCGACGCGGACGTAAATTTAACCGCGGCTAGGCGCGAGTTTGCCACAAGCCCCTTTTACGCATCAAATTTAGTAAGCGCCGATTTTCGCACTACCGCAATTTTAATAAATTTAAAGCCGCAGACCCGCTACGAGGAGCTTTTGCGCCTAAGAGACGGAGCTAAAAGCGCTCTAGAGCAAGCGGAGCACGAGGGCAACCGCTCGGGGGCTCAAATTTCACAGCTCAAAGACACGCTTAAAGTTGCGGAGCAAAATTTTAAATCCTACCGCGACGAGCTGCGCGAAAAGGATCACCGCGACATTGTGGCTTTGCGCGCGCTGATCGCGGGCTTTGAGAAGGAATTTGCGGGCGACCGATTGTTTCTAGGCGGACTGAATATGATCGCAGACGATATGGTGGGCTACGTCCGCTCGGATCTGGCGACCTACGGACTCGGCGCCTTGGTGCTTCTGTTAGCTTGCTTTTGGCTCTTTTTTAGACAGGCGAAATTTATCCTGCTACCGCTTATCATCTGCGCATATTCGGTCGTGCTCGCAGCGGGACTTTTCGGCTTTTTGAGCTTTGAAGTCACGGTGATTAGCTCAAATTTCATAGCGCTTCAGCTCATCATCACGGTTTCGGTCTGTATCCATCTAATCGTCGCATACCGCGAGTTTAGCGCACGCTTTCACGCATTTTCGCAGCGCCAGCTCGTTTACGCAGTGCTTCGCGAGCGCGCGATGCCCTGCTTTTTCGCAATCTTTACGACCGTTATCGGTTTTATGTCGCTAATTTTTTGCGATATAAAACCCGTAATTTCTCTGGGAATTATGATGAGTGTAGGCATCAGTATCTCGCTAGTTACGGCATTTGGAGTATTCGGCGCGGTTATGTCGCTTCTGCCGCGTACACACAATAATCGCAGCTTCGAGCAGCACTTTAAATTTACGCTTTGGTGCGCCGAAACGGCGCTACGCAGCAGAGGCGCGGTCTACGGCGTATGCGCTGCAGCGGTGATCTTTGGGCTGTACGGCATCTCGCAGCTGCGCGTCGAAAACAGCTTCATCGGCTACTTCAAAAAAAGCACCGACATTCGCGCGGGCATGGAGGTCATAGACACAAATCTCGGAGGAACGATCCCGCTTGATATCGTCGTTAAATTTAAAAGCGCGGGCAGCGCAGATCCCGCTAGCGAGAGCGAAAATTCCGCGAGCGGCAGCGCAAATTCTAAGAACGGCGAAAATTCCAATCCTGCGGGGCAAAATTCTATCGCGCATAATTCCGCCGCACAGAATTCTACCGCGGCGGCGCAAAATTCTATTGCAAGAAATTCCATACCTCAAAGTTCCGTTGCTACCACGCAAAATTTCAATGATCAAAATTTTACCGAGCAAAGCTCCGCTGCGGCAATGCAACCAAGCGGCGCCGTAAATTTAGATCAAACCCATGCCGCAAATTTAGAGCAAAATTCCACTGCGAGCGACGATTTTGGCGATTTCGAAGCTGAATACGCCGCTAACGAAAACAAGCCGCAATATTGGTTCACCTCCGAAAAGATGCGTATCATCGGCAAAATAGATGATTTTTTGAAAGACAAAAACGTCACGGGACACGAGTTTATCGGCAACGTAAGCTCGCTCGCATCGCTTTTAAAGCTCGGCAAGCAGATTAATCAAGGGCGCGATCTGGATGATCTAAGCCTTGCTCTAATCTACTCTGAAATGCCAGAGAACTACCGCGAATTGGTGCTTTCGCCCTTCGTAAATGTCGAAGCGAACGAGGCACACTTTAGCGTCCGCACGATAGACAGCGATCCGCGCTTACGCAGAGCAAAATTCCTAAAAGATCTGCAAAGCGGACTAAATTCTTTGCTCGCGGGCGAGCAGGCAAGCGCGCAAATTAGCGGCATAATGGTGCTTTATAATAATATGCTTCAAAGCCTGATGAGCTCGCAGATAGACACCCTGGGTATCACCGTGCTCGTGCTTTTCGTGCTTTTCGTAATCATCTTTCGCTCGTTTTCATACGCTCTTATCGCGATCGTCGTAAATTTAATCCCGCTTTGCGCCTGCTTCGGCATCATGGGGGTTGCGGGCATTCCGCTGGATATCATGAGTATCACGATAGCAGCGATTAGCATCGGTATCGGCGTGGACGACGTCATCCACTACATCTACCGCTACAAGCGGGAGTTTGCGCGCCTTGGCGACGAGGCCGCGGCTATCCGCGCGAGCCACGCAAGTATCGGATACGCGATGTATTATACGTCGTTTGCGATTATTTTGGGCTTTAGCGTAATGATGATGAGTAATTTCTGGCCTACGATCTACTTCGGGATGTTAATATGTCTGGTGATGAGCCTGCTTCTTTTAGGCGCGCTCATAATCCTGCCGTCGCTAATAATGAGCCGAAAGGGTTTAAAATTTAGCCTCTTTAAAGCTAAATAAATTTTATCTCGCTATAATTCCCGCATTTGGAGAGGATGGCGACCTGGTGGCGTCTGCGGACTTCAAATCCGATAGGAGGGCGGTTGACCGTTTTCCGGGGGGTTCGATTCCCTCCCTCTCTCGCCGAATTCTTTTAAAAATTCCATCTTTAAATTTTATCTTTCGCGCTTTTAGCCTCGTACTTCGCGAATTTATCTCAAATTTCGGCTCTAAATTTATCCGTTATTAAACAGAGATGGATAGCATTGCTTGTTAACTTTTCTTGAAGGAGCGAGTATGAAATACGCATTAGGCGCTACACTTGCGGCATTTATTTTTGCAGGATGCGGCGATGACGATGTGGGGCTTGTGAAAAACTACACTCTGCCAGATTTTGAATCTATGAGTATCGGTGCGGCGATAGAGGGTTCGAAAATCTGCAAAAATATCACGTGGAGTAAAGAGGAAAATAGCGGATTAAAAACGGTTAAGATGGTCTGCGACGTGGATGTAGAGCAGAGGCTTAAATCATATAAACAAGAGATGTTGGACTCATCTTTAAAAAGGGTTATGACTTTTTATGAGGGCAAGACTTACGACGCGCAGGGTTTGTTTAAGCTGGCAAAAGAACACTGCAAATTAAACGAAGCTAAATTTCAAGAAACGCTTAAAAACCAAAGGCAAAATAGAATTTGAAGAAGAATGGAAGTCGGTTGATTGCGACGATAAACTAAAAGGGGAGATACTAAAAGAAAGCAATACTGAAATCTACATAGACTCTATTGAAGAGCGCTTAAAAGCAGCCACTTATTACTCACAAATAACCGCAGAGCAATTGGACGCGAGCTTCGGACATAAAGAAGATGGATTATCAAAGCTTGCTATCGAGCTAAATTTTATCGTGAATGCTGATAAAAGCGTAAGTCTGTCTGATAAATTTAAACTTATCACGAACGGCAAAGAAGATCCCGTAAATAAAATGAAGTCAAAAGATGTCATAGCGGGCTTCTACGAAAGGCAATAAGCGCCCTATCTCGCGGCCAAATTTTATGAAATTTTAAAATTTAGCCGCTTTTTTATATCGAAATTTCATTCAAAATTTCAGGTGTGATTTTAAATTTAAAGCGCGGCGGAAGCAGTTTCGCTCGCCGCGCCGTGAAATTTTACGCCAAATGCAGGCTTATTTATCGTGTCCTTGCAGATACGCGATCGCGCTAAGTGCGGCAACCGCGCCGTCGCCTGCCGCGCAAACGACCTGTTTAGGCGCATCCTGCCTCATATCGCCCGCTGCAAATAGCCCATGTACGCTTGTTTGCATCTTTAAATTTACCGCGACCTGCCCGCCCGGCGTGACGTCGCAGATGAACTTACCGCTTTCGTCTTTTAGTACCTCGTTTCGCACGTCAAGCCCCACGAATACGAAGATCCCAGGCAGCTGCAGCTCGCGCGCAGCGCCGCTTGTTTTATCCTTGACTACGACGCCAGTTACGCCGCTTGCATCGCCCTTGATCTGCTCTACGAGCGCGTTTGTGATGAGCTCGATATTTTCACTTTCGCGCACCTTTTGCACGGTCGAAGGCGCAGCGCGAAATTCGTCGCGACGATGGATCAGATAGACTTTAGAGCAAATTTTGGCCAGATACAGCGACTCCTCTAGCGCCGTATCGCCGCCGCCGAGGACGGCAACCTCTTTGCCCTTATAAAAAAACCCGTCGCAGGTCGCGCAGGTACTGACGCCGCGACCAAAGAACTCATCCTCGCCCTCGATCCCCGCGCGACGCGGAGTAGAGCCGGTAGCCACGATAACGGCGCGTGCGCGACGCGTTTGATCACCCTCGAGATAGATCGTAAAATTTCCATCGCCGTCTTTTGAGATGCGTAGCACGCGCACCATCTCATGCTTCAGCCCGAAGCGAAAGCACTGCTCCTGCCAAGGCGCCATAAAGCTCATCCCATCAGTCACCGCAGCGACGCCCGGATAGTTTTCCATCTCGGAGCTTGAGGTAATCTGCCCGCCGGGCATACCCATCTCAAACATCACGACGTCCTTTAAACCGCCTCTTGTAGCATAAAGCCCCGCCGCTAGCCCCGCAGGACCGCCGCCGATAATTGCTAAATCTAACATTTTTTCTCCTTAATTATTTTATTAAGTAAAGCCGCGAGCGTTAAATTTACGAATTTAATTAATAAAACGATGAGTGGGAGAAGAAAGGGCGAAAGCCGCCCTTTTAAAATTTACAGAAGCGAGTTTAACTTGTCGGCTATGATCTGCTTGGATTGTGCGCCGATAAGTTGGGCTTTTAGCTCGCCGTCTTTGAAAAATAGTATCGTTGGGATTGAGCGAACGCCGAAC
>CAUONQ010000081.1:0-6002 GCA_963456995.1 uncultured Campylobacter sp.
GGATTTTAACCGCACTTTCATATCTCGCAAGAGCCCGTACAAGGTCGAAATTTTATCTAAAACCGCAAGCTCGACTCGCTCGCTTATCCGCGCCGCGCAGTATGCTGAATAAAATTTAAAATTCCGCGCAGCGTAAATTCAGCCCGCGCGCCGCAATTTTGCCGCGCATGCGGCGCTTTGCGCCTTTTAGCGAAATAGTCTTGCGGTAAAATTCCAAGATAGCCCGTCCGCATCGCATCGCTGAAATTCTCCGCGCAGTTTCGCGCACGAAGGCGGTAAAATTTAGAAATTTTAACCAAACTTTCGCTATCATCACCGCTTAAATTTCACCCAAAGGAAACCGATGTTTGAATGGATCGCCTCACCCGAGGCATGGATCAGCCTGGCGACTCTCACGGGGCTTGAGATCGTGCTTGGTATCGACAATATCATCTTTATCGCGATTTTATGCGGCCGCTTGCCCGAGGCACAGCGCGGACGCGCCCGTATAACGGGGCTCGCGCTTGCGATGTTCACGCGCATACTGCTACTTCTTAGCCTAAGCTGGATTATGGGGCTAACCAAGCCGCTATTTAGCGTGCTCGCGCGCGATTTTAGCGGACGCGATCTCGTGCTGATCGGCGGCGGATTGTTTCTGCTCGTCAAATCCACGCTCGAGATCCACTCCAGCGCCACGGGCGAGGCACACGAGCGCAGCGCTAGCAGCGGCAAGGCAAGCTTCGGCGGTACGCTCGTGCAGATCGCCGTTTTGGACATCATCTTTTCGCTCGACAGCGTCATCACCGCCGTGGGCATGGCGCAGCACCTGCCCGTGATGATCCTCGCAGTGATCATCGCCGTGGGCGTGATGATGCTCGCTAGCGGCGCGATCGCGCGCTTCGTGGACGCAAACCCGACGATCAAAATTTTAGCGCTTGCGTTTTTGATTTTGGTGGGCGTCTCGCTGATCGCAGACGGCCTGGGCTTTCACATACCTAAGGGCTACATCTACTTCTCGATGGCGTTTTCGCTGCTTGTTGAGCTCATCAATATCCAGGTCCGCAAAAAATCCGCCGCGAAATAGGAGGAGCGGAATTTTGCGAGATCTGAAAGGCGCGCATGGGCTTTGCTAAATTTTTTTCGCCGCGACGTATCAAGCTTGCTCGCGGCACGGCCAGGGATTTAAAGCTAGAGCCCGCGGCTACAGACACGGCGAAATTTAGCTTTACGCTGGAGCGCTTGCGCTTTGCGGGAATTTTGGACTTAAGGCGCGACGGACTTTATCTGCCGATACGCGAGGGCGACGAGCTGGCGGTGATATATGAAGCTTTAAGCTCAAATTCCGGCCGCGAGGCTTTGGGGGGGCTTAAATTCCCTCCGCAGCGCTTTAAACGGCGCCGATTTAAGCGGCGAAAATTCCATGCTGCGCTCTAGCTGCGAAACTCCAAACAGCGGAAATTCCGCTGCCGCAAATTTAGATTGCGACGCACATAGCGATACCGCAGCAAGTGCACGTCAAAATTCTGCGGTATCTGATTTAGTGGGCAAAGATCGCAGCGGCATAAACTCCGCCGCTTTAGGTTTTATCCGCAAAGATTTAAGCGGCTCCCTCTCTTTAAATTTTACCCGCGAAGAGCGCGGCGCTTCGGCAAACTCCGCCGCTTCCGTCCTTCCGATAGATTTTGTTAATCTAAGCCTGGGCGCGCAGCGCTGGAAGGACGCCGGCAGTACGGCACTCGCCGCGATATTCGCAGCCTTCGGCGTAGCGCTAGCTGCGATGAGTATCTACTGCATAATCTTTATCTTTGATGCAAAGGCTCCTGCCGGACTGCTAGCCCTGCTCATCCTCGCGCCTTTTGCGTATTGCAGCTTTAGGTTTATGCGAAGAGACTGGCGCGCCGCAAAGTTCGGGCGCATATTTGCGGCTCTCGCGCACTCCAAAGAGCCCAAGCGAAGCGGCGAAGCGGAGGGCTATGCTAGCGGCGTGCGCGTACTGCAAAGCGACGACGTTTATTATTATGGCTTCGCGCTGGACGGGCTGTATTTATCGGGCGATAGCAAGCGGCGTATTGTCTCTGACGCGCTACGCGTAGATCAAAATTTAGCGGAGCTTGCGGACGGCGAAAATTGTATGAAATTTAAGAATTTAAACGCAGAAGATTCCGCAAATTCTGCGAGCGTTAAGAATTTTGCGAAATCAGCGAATTCAACAAGCTCTGCAAATTCTACTAACGCAGCAAATTCTATAAATTCCGCCCGCTCCGCCGAAGTCGCGGTATCCGTCAAGGCAAAGGACGCCTCGCAGAGCTTTGAGCTGCAAAACGGCGATATTCTCCGTGCCCGCTACAGAGACTACCGCGTAAGCGGGCTTTGGAATCAAAGCCGCGGCATGAAGCTCGGCGATACGCGCAGCGAACTTCGGCGCGTAGTGGATTTTATCGCGGGTGTGGCGCTACAAATAGGTCTGCGTCTAGGCGGCGCGCTCGTGCTGACGCAGCTCGGAGATCACATCGGCGGCTCCTTCGGCAACACCCTAAGCTTCATCGGATTTTTGCTGCTGCTTAGCCTTATGCTTTGAAAGGCGAATTTCAAACGGCAGCCTCACGAAATTTTGCAACTTCAAGGAATTTCAAATTTCGCAATTTCGGAGAATTCTGCAGCAAGCGGATTTGGATTTTAAATTTTAAGGCTTTGGGGCTGTAAAATTTTAAGGCGCGACAAAATTTCAAATTTCAGGCGCGTAAGATTTCGGCTGCGAAATTTTAAAATTTTAAAGCGTAGAATTTCAAGATGCGGATTTTAATTTCAGAATTTTAAATTTTGCGGTGCAGAATTCCTCGACGTGGATTAAAATTTTAAATTTCAAAACGCACGGAATTTTAAAGCGCTTAAAATTCTAAAGCGCGAAATCTGAAAGCAGAATTTTAAAATTTCAAATTTCAAGGCGCGCAGAGCTGTAGCATGTGGAGCCGCAGCACGGCGTGTGAAGCTATAGTGCGCGAGGCTGCGACACGCAAAGCTGCGGCGAGCCCCGCCCGTTAGCTCCAAATTCTTTCGTTTAGTTTTAGGTTTTTTACGATCGCTAAAAAGTGCGAAAGCTCGCGCTTAATTAGTGCGGCAGGGTCGCGGCGCAGCACGCTTTCGTCGATGTCGGGCTCGAAATTGTCGCGCCTCGTATTTACGAAAATGTAAATTTTGCTATCTGCGAAGCTAAGGCTAACGGGCGCGGCTACGGCGCCTGCGAAGCGCAAGAGCCTCCGCATAAAGGCGGGCGTCAGAATATACATCGCGCCCGCCGCGTCCTCGCAATACACGGCGAAGGCGGCGTTAAACTCCGCAT
Source organism: uncultured Campylobacter sp. (assembly GCA_963456995.1). Taxonomy (GTDB): domain Bacteria; phylum Campylobacterota; class Campylobacteria; order Campylobacterales; family Campylobacteraceae; genus Campylobacter_B. Next base: position 3,320 of record CAUONQ010000081.1, read on the forward strand.
CGTCCATATCGATCTTTTTTAGCCCGAGGGTGTTCGGCGCGCCGGCGCGAGCGGGAAAGATCAGGGTTTTGGCGCTTATGCGTTTGTTAAATTCCGCGTAGAAAAAAGTGCCGAGGATTTCGCTTTCCGAAAATCTATTAAATAAGCTCACGTCACAAAATGCGAACTTCACGCCGTCATAAACGCCCGAGACCCTGTCGTTGCCGCCTTTGAATTTATCTAGTCGAAAAAAGAGCCCCGAGAGTTTAAGCTTGGCGGGATCGATATCGCCTGAAATTTCATATCGGTAGCCGAACGCCTTGAAATAAGGCATTAGATAGTGCTCTTTAAAAGCGCGCCGAAATTTTATCGAATAATCTCGTTTGAAGACTCTAAATAATACGAATAAGCTATAAGCAGCCAAGATTAAAATTATAATCGCGAGTAAGATATATTTGGAAATCGTGGGGCGATTTTGTAAATCGTTTAAAAATAGGCTCATAGCAAAAAGGCAGGCAGCGTAGATTATCTTAGCTTTTATGGAGGTCTGATTGCACAAAACGGCTACTATAAGAATAACCGCGAATAATCCGATAAACGGCAAGAAATCCGCCATGCCTCCTCCGTCGCGCAGTTTGCATACCGAAAACACGCCGTAGCCGAGCATGCACGCCGCCGCGAAGATCGTATTTCTTTTCGCCTTATACAAAAGCCCCAGTCTGATCTGCTCTAGCTCGCTCGCGCCCATTTTGCTCCTTTTTAAATTAAAGATTGATTATGACGCCTGCGGGCTTTAAATTTGCTTACGAACGGCGGCGAAATTTTAAAATTTAGACTTGCGTAAATTTGCGGTTAAATTTTAGTGGCGGATCGTCTAAATGAAGCAAAGGCGAAATTTTGGTAGAAGTTTAAGCGGCACGAAATTTTAAAATTCCGTGCCGTAAGAAAGATAAAATTTTACGGGCGCGCTTTAAATTCTCTATAAAATTTCATTGCGCCGAGCCATAAAATTTCGCGAAATAAACGCCGCAAATTATGCTGCGAAATTTAGGGCGCCTGAGCGAACGCCGATAAATTTACGAACGCTCGCGCCGTAAAAAAGCGCTGCGCGGACGCCGCTAGAAAAATTTAAATTTTTCTATAAGGCGCTTGACCTACTTCGTAGAAGTTGTTACCCTCGCTATCGATCGCTACGATAGCAGGGAAGTCCTCGACCGTAAGTCTCGCGACCGCCTCAGGGCCGAGCTCTGGATAGGCTAGCACTTCATATTTTTTGATGCTTTGGCTGATTAACGCGCCCGCTCCGCCGATAGCGACCATATAGACGCAGCCTGATTTTTTCATCGCCTCGACGACGGCCTCAGAGCGGTAGCCCTTGCCGATCATGCCGTTGATGCCGACTTCATTTATCATCGTCGGAGTGTATTTGTCCATGCGTCCGCTAGTCGTAGGCCCTGCAGCACCGATTGCCTGACCCGGTTTGGCAGGGGTTGGTCCCAGGTAATATATAGTCTCACCGGCTAAGTTTACGGGTAGCTTCTCGCCGCGAGCGAGGGTTTCGGTTAGAGCCTTGTGCGCGGCGTCGCGAGCTGCGATGATGGTGCCGCTGATTAGGACGTTATCGCCCGCCTTTAGGCTTTTTACTACGCTTTTATCGAAAGGTGCGGTAATTCTTTTAACTTCTGACATGATTTCCTCCTTATAGTTCGGCATCGGCATGGCGAGCCGCGTGGCAGTTGATATTAACGGCGACCGGAAGCCCCGCTATGTGGGTCGGATACCACTCTACATTTACTTTAACGGCGGTATTTATGCCGCCCAAACCCTGCGGACCAACGCCCGTAGCGCGCGCCATCTCCAATAATTCATCCTCTAGCTTGGCGTAGCGCTCGTCGGGATTTCTGCTGTCGATCGAGCGAACCGCGGCTTGCTTGGCCAAAAGCGCCGCCTTATCCATCGTGCCGCCGATACCGACGCCTACGACCATAGGAGGGCAAGCGTTAGGGCCTGCGTATTTAACCGCCTCTAAAAATACTTTTTTTACCCCCTCGATGCCGTCTGCCGGTACGAGCATTTTTAATACCGATTTGTTTTCGCTACCGAAGCCCTTTGGGGCTACTTTGATCTTAAGCTTGTCGCCTGGGACGATGCGGGTATTGATGACCGCGGGGGTATTGTTTGTGGTGTTTTTGCGCTCAAAAAGCGGCTCTGCGACCACGGATTTGCGCAGATAGCCGCCTACGTATCCGTCTGCAACGCCTGCGTTGATAGCGTCCTCTAAATATCCGCCCTCGATATGCACATCCTGACCGAGTTCGACAAAAACCACCGTCATACCGGTATCTTGGCAGATCGGCGCGACCTCTTTCGCCGCCAAATCGGCATTTTGCAAGAGTTTGCCTAGGATATCCTTACCGATAGGCGAAATTTCATTTTCGCGTGCTTTTTCAAACGCCGCGCGCATATCTGGCGTGACTTGATAACAGGCTTTTTTACAAAGCTCGCTGACTACTTTGGTAATTTCAGCTGCTTGGATCGTTTTCATGATCTCTCCTTGTATTGAAATTTTAATGGATTATATTCCGTTAAACTAAAAACTTAGTTTAAAATTTTATCTTCATTTAATAAATTTTAACAAAAGGCTAGAAAATAAGCGGCTTTTAATCTTTTTATAATAAAATATCTCTTTTTAAATTTATCAAAA
>CAUONQ010000082.1:0-5993 GCA_963456995.1 uncultured Campylobacter sp.
GGCATTTTGCGCCTTGGTCTCTTGCAGCTCGTCGCAGCCGCGGATAAAAAACGCTACGATCTCGCTACGATCCTCGTATAGCGCTTTTTTGATCACCGCCTTGATGGTGTAGAATTTATCCACTTTAAAAAATTCCGCGACCGCGTCGATCGTTTTCATCGCGGGGGTTTTAAATTTCATCATGCCGTCGGTCTCGGGCGCGGCGGCGTTCGTAGTTTTTGGTGCGCGGCGCGCAGCCTCGATGTTTGCGGCATACTCGCAGCGCTTGCACACGACGATATCGTCCTCGCCGTTATCCGCTAGCACCATAAACTCCTTACTGCCGCTGCCGCCGATCGCGCCGCTGTCCGCATCGACCGCGCGAAAATTTAATCCCAGTCGCGTAAAGATCCGCGAGTACGCCCGTCTCATCACCTCAAACTCGCGCTTCATATCCGCAGCGTCTGCGTGGAAGCTATAAGCGTCCTTCATCGTAAACTCACGGCCGCGCAGAAGCCCAAAGCGAGGGCGCGCCTCGTCGCGGAATTTCGTATTGATCTGATAGATATTTAGCGGCAGCTGCTTGTAGCTCGTGATCTTATCCGCGATCATCAAAACCGCTGCTTCCTCGTTAGTTGGGCTTAGCACAAAGTCGTTATCTTTACGATCTTTGAAACGCAGCAGCTCCTTACCGTATTTGGCGTAGCGACCGCTTTTTTTCCACGCATCCGCGGACGTCACGACGCTAAAAGAGACCTCCTGCGCGCCTGCAGCGTCCATCTCCTGCCTGATGACGGCGCAGATCCGCTCTAGCACTATCTTTCCTAGCGGCAAAAAATTATAAAGCCCGCTGCCCAGCTGCTCGATAAATCCCGCGCGGATCAAAAGCGCGTGGCTAGGTAGTACCGCGTCTCTGGGGGCTTCTTTTAGGCTCGGAGCGAAAAGCTTGCTAAATTTCATTTTGTTTGTCCTTTTTCTCGTTTTCTTGATTTAAAAATTTTTCGTAGTTTTCTTGCAGTTCAAAAATTTCGACCAGCGCATTTACCGTGCCGTCAGTATCGTCCGCTTCGCCAAGGTTTTTTAAATTTACCGTCGGAGCATGCAGAAATGCTTTAAAAACCTGATGAATTAACTTGCGCGCCTCCTCTGCATCGCTGTGCTTTAGATAACCCTTTTTAAGCGCCTTGGCTAGCTCTAGCTCGGCTACTTGTTTCGCGCTTTGGCGCAAAGCCTTGATGATCGGCGTGGATGCCGCCGCCCTCAGCCATTTGAAAAATTCATTCGTGCATTTTGCCACGATCGAGTAAGCGATCTGCGCCTGCTCCTCGCGAAGCAGCAAATTTTTCTTTACGATCTCCTCCAGATCATCGACGCTGTAAACCTCGACGTCCTCGCTTTGGCTAAGCTCTACGTCGCGCGGCACGGCGATGTCGAAAAAGTAGCGCTTAAAGCTTTTGGGCTCAAGCAAGCTATCGGTAATGATCGGCTCTTGCGAGCCCGTAGCGCTGAAAAATAGGCTATTTACGTTTAGGTATTTTTTGAGATTATCAAGACTATCGATTTTAATGCGGGATTGTGTCTGCGCGGAGGAATTCGCGAAGGGGACAGAATTTTTACCGCCTTTGGAATTTCCGTCTGCTATGCGAGATTCATTGCCGTCTGCAAAAATCTTTTTATTAAAATTTACGCCGTCTTTGGAATTTTGTTTTTGCGCGGGATTTTCGCCTACGGAATTCGCGACATTTTCGGAATTTAAGCCGTCTGAATTATTTTCTGCGCCGGGATTTTCATCCGCGCAATCTTTCGCATCTAAGGAATTCTCGCCAAGTAGCGAGGCGGCTAGTCTTTGCGCTCCGGCTAAATTTCGATTTAAAATCGTGATATTCGCGCCGTTTGCGAGTAGGTGCTTGCACGCCAGCTCGCTCATCTCTCCCGCGCCCACTACCACGGCGTCCACGCCTTGCAAGGAGCCCAGCCTGTCTTTTGCCATCGCCACGGCGACGCTTGAGACCGAGATCGGGTTTTTTGAAATTTCGGTTTGATTGCGGATACGCGCCGCGCACTTTAGCGCTTCATCTATGGCTCGTGCGATTTGAGCGCCGGCGCGAGCGTTTTGCATCGCGAATTTATAGGCGTCTTTGAGCTGGCCTACGATCTGTGTTTCGCCCACTACGAGGCTATCAAGAGAGGCTGCGACGGCGAAAAGGTGGTGTATCGCGCCGCGATCCTCATATATGTCGGCTAGGTTTTGCAGCTCTTCAAAGCTCACGCCGCTAATGCGCGAAAGTGCCAAAAGCACGAATTTTTGCGCTTCGTCAAAGTCGCTTACGACGGTAAAAATTTCTACGCGGTTGCAGGTGCTAAGCACCAAACACTCCTCTATTGCGGAGTTTGAAGCCAAAAGGCGCAAAATTTCTTTCTTACGCACGTCGTTTGAAAACGACAGCTTCTCGCGCACCGTGATGTCCGTGTTTTTGTGGGTGAAGCTCACGCTCATATACGCCATCAAAACTCCCTATCTATCATATCTCGCACGATTTGCTCCAGCTTGTCGTTTTTAAATTCCGCCACGGCTTCGAGCGCCTTTTGCCCGTAGGCACGAGCTTCGTTTATACAGCGCTCGATGATGCCATGCTCGCTAAGCTTTGCCTTGATCCATGAAATTTCGCTCTCGCACAGCTGCTTTTTAAAAAACGATTTTAGCTTTTGCTGCTGCGTATCATCTAAATTTTCGTATAAATAGATGTAGGGCAGGGTGGTTTTGCCCTCCGCAAAATCGCTCAGGCTCGGCTTACCGAGCGCTTCCGAGCTTTGCGTGACATCTAAGATGTCGTCGATAATCTGAAACGCAAGCCCAAGGTTTTTGCCGTATTCGCCGAATTTTGCGCTCGCGCTTGAAATTTTATCATAATCTTTCGCGGCGCTTGGAATTTCGACCTCGTTTTTTGCGCAGCTCATATCTGAAATTCCGCCGCGATTTTCTGCGCCGCCGAATTTTAAAAACGCCCCGCAGCGCGCGACCTCTTCGATCAAAGCGGAGGTTTTTAGATAGATCATCTGCAGATATTTGCTCGCATCGTCGTTGAAATCGTTGCTTAAACTCACGTCCATCAGCTCGCCCACTGCGAGCTTTGTGACGGCGCCCGAAAGCGCAGTGGCGATGCGGCTTTCAAATTTGCTAAGCTCGAAGTATGCCTTGGAATAGAGTATATCGCCCAGCATCACGGCGTTTTTGGAGCCGTAAGTGGCGTTGATCGAGGGCTTGCCGCGGCGCACCGAGCTTTCGTCGATGACGTCGTCGTGCAGCAGGCTCGCGGCTTGAATGAGCTCGATGATCGCGCACAGACGCAGCGATTTTTCATCTTTTTGCGCGATGTTTAGCAGCAGCTTAGAGCGCAGTTTTTTGCCTGGGCTTAGCCTGTCAAACATCTCGCTAGCAGGCTCATATCCGCAGTCTGCGATGAAGCTTTTCATAATTAAATCGATTTGATCTTGCATTATTCGTTGTTGCTTAGGATATTTCCGCTCATTTGCAAAAATTTGTCGTTTAGCTCGTCTTGTAGATCCTGCTGTGCGATGAAGCTTTCGATCTCGCGCTCGCTAATGCCGCGCGCTTCGCAGAGCCGCTCACAGGCGATGAGGCGGATTAGAGCTTCTTCGATTTCGTTTTGCACTAAAGTAGGGCTTGCAGCGGATAAAATTTCAAAAAATTTCTCTCTTGGGCTGCCTTCAAAAATATCCATTTACCTTCCTTAAAATTTCGCGATTATAGCAAATGTAAAATTTAATTTAGGTTAGGGCGCGGCAAACTATCGGGGCTTTTAAACAGGAGTGATTACGCAGATTTTGCGCTTGCGTGCGGTAAATTTTAAGCTTAAGCGCGGGATTTTGGGCTTTAGATTTCGCAATTTTAAAATTTTACTTGTTTGCGAGATAAGCAGAGCGAGCGAAATTTAAAAATTTAATCTTGGTCGCGTGGCGGATTAAACGCGAAGCTTTGCAGATAGGCGGAATTTTAAATTTACAGATAAGCGGCTTGATTTTGCGGAAATTTTAAACTTCTGTGGTGCGGGTAAAATTTTAGATTTCACGTGAATGGATGAATTCCGCTTTGTTTGAGCGGTAAAATTCTTGAATTTTGCGCAGGTGGAGAGGATTTTCGCTTTGCTTGTGCGGTAAAATTTTGATTTCTGCGTGGCGGATAAATTCTACTTATGCAAAATCTACTCGCGTGCATAACATAGGTCAGGCTTTTTAAATTTTTAAAATTCCGCCGCTTTGCGAGAATTTGAAATTTCATGGACGCGGTAGAATGCTAAAATCGCGTTTGGCATTAAATTTTTAAACCAGATTTTTGAGGTAAATTTTAATTAACCCGCAAGAGGGCGTCTTTAAATTTTAAAATTTCGCCCCCTTTTACAGATAGAATTTCATTTTTAGCGCAGATGAAATCGCGCATCACAAGAGCTACTTTTAAAATTTCAAATTCCACTCGCGCAGATGAAATTTCGGTTTTTGTGCTGGCGGAACTTTTCGCGCAAGGATTATTTTTAAATTTTAATTTCGCTTACGTTGCGCGCGAGGATGGAATTTACTCCGTTTTAAGGGCCTAAGCGTGATTTTATCCTGCTGCAATACTGCTTTTAATTTAGCTATACCTAAAAAGCCAGGCTGCTTAAATTCCGCCGATGATTTCGCGCGCTTGCGCGATGCTTAGGGCATTGTGGCTTAGTTCGCTAGGCTCGCCAAACCCCCAGCATACCTGCAAATACTCAAGTTTTGCGCCTCTTAGATCTGCCAAATTTGCTTGAAAGCATCGCGTTGCCGCAGCTTGTGCCTCCTTTCTCGCTTCTGCTTTTGCGGAAATTTTAGCGCCTTTAAAACTTAGCGTTGCCGCTCCTGTGTCGTTGGGGCAAAATTTTTCATCCGCGTTAAGATTTTCGCCGCAAGAGTTTAAGCCCTCGCTAGCGCTGAAATTCTTTCTACTAGTGTCGCGGCTAGCATTTAAGCTCTCGCCGTCATTGCCGCCTTGAAATTCTAAATTTTGTAAAAATTCCGCGCCACGGATCGCGGCTAGCTCATCTTTTTTGCTATCACCCAAAAAAATCGCGTTTTTGTGCGGCGAGCGTGCGATTACGTGTAGCAGCATCGCAGGGTTGGGCTTTGATGGCATCTGCTCGTCCGCGCCTACGACCAGATCAAATAGCATGCGCACGCCCGTTTTTTCTAAGATCGCGCTTAGGGTATAGGAAGGTGCATTGGAGGCGACTGCGAGAAACAATCCTGCTTTTTTGCACGAGTGCAAAAGACCCTCGATACCCTCGTAAAGCACGGCAAAATCGCGGTAATTGCTTACGAATTCTTTCTCGAAAAAAGCAAGCTCTTCGGCGCTCGCTTCGGTTTTGCCATAAAATTCCAAAAAGGCGTTTTTGCTTGGATCGTTGATGGTGTGGACGATGAAATTCTTTTGCAGTGGCGCTAGGCCGTAGAGCTCGCGGCGAGTGTTATTAACGCTGATTTCAATCGCGCGCGAAGAGTCGAGTAGCGTGCCATCCATATCAAAAATCACGGTTTTCATCTAATAATCCTTTAAAAAATCGATTTTGTGCTTGTCTTTTTTGTAACTCTTATTATTTTTGAGCTTTTGCAGAGCGTTTGCTTCATGCTGTAGCGCCGATCTAAACGCAGCATTGCTGATCTGTCCTGCCTCGCTAGCATCAAGGACGTTTTTAGCAAAGCTCTCAAGCGCCTTGGTGTAGGGACTATCTAGATTTACAGCGGCCGCTTTAGATAAAATTTCGTAGTTTTTAGCTATTCGCTTGGCAAAAAGCTCTGCGTCGAAATCCTCGCGTTTTAGCAGTGCTACGGCGGATTTTACGAAGCGTTCTAATGCGCGGATATATTTAACGCGCTCATCTTTTTCTCTGATTTGCATGACCTTTCCTTAATTAAAGCGCGCATTATAGCAAAATTCGAAATTTTGGCAAAATTACGCATATTGTAAAACTATATTT
>CAUONQ010000083.1:0-5962 GCA_963456995.1 uncultured Campylobacter sp.
AAGCTAGCTAGGCCGTGTTGATTTCTAAATGGATTTATGATTTGCTCTAGGTTATCCTCAAAGCGGTATCCGTCAATTAAAAATCCACCTACATAATCAATGTTGTAATCCAGGGCGTCTATTAGCAAAACATTTTCATTTTCGGCGTTAAGGGCGTCTTGTAAAATTTTAAAAATATCACTTTGACTGAGCTTGCCGCTACTTCTCGGTTCTAGCGCATAGAGTTTATGGATACGTCGCTTCTGTCCATTTATCATCCTAAAATCGCCGAACCAAGCACCGTAAGTAATGACTGCATCAAACATTTTGCCTTGATAATACAATCTATATGCGTTAAAATCTAAATTACAATGATCCCAAAAGCCGCTAAATGTACCGTAGCCCATTAACCAAGCGTCAAGCTCTCTGTCTTTTCGCCAAGCGGGTGTGAAGTATAATAGACTACAGCGAAATGGGAGCAATCCTTTGTCGATTTTATCTTCAACATCGGCTTTAACTTCGTCGAAAATATGCTTTCTTGTATTTTTCTCGCTGATTTTATCTTCAAATACGAAAGCCATATCTAGCCTAAAATTTAGCCTTTTTTCGTAGCCTTAGCATACGCCGCGACGTATTCAAAGCCCGAATATAGCGTCAGCGCAACTGCGATCCAGAGTAGGGCGTTTGCATAGGGCCACTGCATCGTTAGCCAGCCGATAGCGATCATCTGAAAGACCGTTTTTACCTTGCCCGCCATCGACGCGGCAACCTCTACGCCGTCGCCCGCCATCGCCACGCGAAGACCCGTGATAAAAAACTCGCGAATTAGGATCAGATAGATCGCCCACGGACTAGCGCGCCCGATAAACATAAGCCCCAAAAAGCCCGCAAGCGTCAGCATCTTATCGGCAAGCGGATCGATGATGGTGCCTAGTTTGGTCTTTTGGTTCCAAGAGCGCGCGATGTATCCGTCGAAAAAGTCCGTGACGGAGGCGATGACGAAGACTAGCGCGGCAAAATAATCGATCCAGCTGACGTGCACAGAGCCCACCATACCGCCGTTTGCACGGCCGGCTAGTAAGATCAGCCAAAAAAACAGCGGCGCCAGCGCAACGCGAAAGCTCGCTAAAATATTGGGTAAATTTAGCATTATTTAAAGGTCGTTCCGCCGTCGACGATGAAGGTGTGCCCCGTCACCCAGCTAGCCTTGCTCGAGCATAGAAATAAACATGCTCCCGCCAAATCCTGCGGCTGCCCCATGCGTCCTAGCGGGCTAAGCTCGGCGGTCTTGTCGCGCACCTCTTCGTAGTTCGTAAAAGCCCTAAGCGCGTCCGTCTCGATCGGGCCGCCGCTTACTACGTTTACGCGGATATTTTTCTCCCCAAGCTCGGTCGCGGCGTAGCGCGCCATCGCTTCAACCGCGGCTTTTGCCGTGCCGTGACCCGCGTAGTTTTCGATATAGACTAAATTTCCAGTGGAGCTAAGCGAGATGATCGAGCCGCCGCCTACCGTCTCCATGCGTTTTGCGGCTTCTTGTGCGCCCACGACGAAGGCATTTACGGTCGCAGTAAAGATATTGTTGATGCCGCGCGGCTTTAGCCTCATAAATTTAGTGTATCCGCCCGCGACTGCGCGACCGGAGATAATGGCGTTTGAGATGAAAAAATCCACTCGCGTAAAATCCTCGTCGATCTTGGCAAAGAGCTCCTTGTAGGTCTCGGGCTCTAAGATATTTAGCGCATAAGCGCGCGCCTTGATGCCGTAAGCCTTCTCAAGCTCGGTTGCTTGCGAAGTCGCTAGCTCCTCGTTGGAATTATACGTAAAAGCGATATTCGCCCCCGCAGCTGCGAATTCTAAAACTATCGCCCTGCCTATGCCTCTCGTGCCGCCGCTGATAACTAGCGTTTTTCCTTTAAATTCGTTCGTCAATTAAAATCCTTTGATAGTGTATTGTTTCATTACGTTTTCTATTTTTTTGAGGTTTTCCGCGCTCGGCTCACAAAGCGGCAAGCGGTACTCTAAACTCGGCGCGAGGCCCGCGATATACATCGCCGCTTTGATCGGGATCGGATTGCTCTCGCAGAATAAAATTTTATTGATCGCGTAGAGATCGTCGTTGATCTGCTTGGCTTTTAAAAACTCATTTTGCAACGCAAATTTCGTTAGTCTCGCCGTGTAATCGGGCAGTAAATTTGCCGTAACGGAGATCACGCCCTTGCCGCCGTTGCTTAGGATCGGATAGTTGATCGCATCCTCGCCGCTAAGCACGCTAAGGCGTGGCTCGTGCGCGAGCAGATCGACGCATTTATCGATGCTGCCGCTAGCTTCTTTGACGCCGTAGATATTCTCGCAGTCGTTAAAAAGCTTTATGATCGTATCTGCGGCGATATCGCAGCCGGTGCGCCCTGGCACGTTGTATAGCAGTACCGGCAGATCTACCGAGCTCGCGATCGCCTTGTAGTGCAGATACAACCCCTTTTGGGTGGGTTTATTGTAATAGGGCGCTACGGATAAAATTCCGTCCGCGCCGTGAGCCTGCGCAAACTGTGCGAGCCCGATCGCTTCGTGAGTGGCATTGCTGCCCGCGCCCGCTAGCACCTTGACGTCCGTGCCCTTGCACGCATCTACGGCGATCTCGATACAGACGCGGTGCTCGTCGTGCGTCAGCGTCGCGCTCTCGCCCGTGGTACCGACGGGCACGACCGCGCTTATACCGTTTGCGATCTGTCTTTTGATGAGCTTAGCGTAGGTCTGCTCGTCCAGCTTGCCCTCTTTAAAAGGCGTGATCAGCGCCGTCATAGAGCCGATTATGACATTTTTATTCATCGTTTTCCTTTCGTAAGATAATGCTCGTGGAGCTTTTAAGGCTTAGATAGGTTTTCATCGCTTTTTTAACTGCGCTTTTATCCAGGCTTTTGATCTCGCGCTCCAGCCTAAATAGCGCGTCCAGATCGCCGCGGACGATGTAGCTGCCGTACATTTGCGCTACCTTGCTAGCGCTGTCGAGGGAGTAGATCAGATCGCTGCTTAGGGTGTTTTTGATCTTTAGCATATCATCATCGCTTATTTTAGCGCTTTTGGCTTTCTCGATTAGCGCCAAAATTTCATCTCTCAGCGCCTCGCCGCTTATGCCTTGGTTGCAAACAGCAAAGACTATAAATAAATTCTCGTCCTTACCGCTCATATCGTAGATATTGATCTGATTGGCGAGCTTTTTCTCATCGACCAGCACGCGCTGCAAAAGCGAGCTCTTGCCGCCGCTAAGATATATATCCATCGCTTTGATCGCCGCGGCGTCAGGGTGGTTAAACGGCGGAATTTTAAAGGCGACTGCCACGATCTGCGCCTCGCTGTTTTTGTAAATAACGCTAAGCTTCTCGCCGTCTTGCGCAGGCTCGGTGCAGTGAAGGCTCGGAATTTCGCCTTTATTTTTTACGGGCGCGAAGTATTTTTTAGCCGCATCAAACGCCGCCTTTTCGCCGATGTCGCCGGTGATCAGCAGCACGGCGTTTTGCGGCTGATAAAATTTAGCGTGAAATTCCTTGATATCTTTGATACTCCAGTTTTCGATGTCCTTGCGAAAGCCGATCGGCGTCCAGTGATACGGGTGGTACAAAAACGCAGCGTTGTAGAGCCTGAAAAATAGGTATCCGAACGGATCGTTATCGGTGCGCCACAGCCGCTCCTCAAGCACTACCTTGCGCTCGGGCTGAAATTCTTTGTCTTTGAGGCTTAAGTTTTGCATAATGTCGGCGTAAAGATCCAAGCAGACCTCTAAATTTGAGCTCGCGCACTTGATGAAGTAGTGCGTGTAATCAAAGCCCGTACTTGCGTTATTTACGCCGCCGAAGCTCTTTACGATCGCATCGAACTCGCCCGCCTTGCGATTTTTCGTGGATTTAAAATTTAGATGCTCCAGCATGTGCGCGATGCCGCTTTTACCCATCGTCTCGTCGCGCGAGCCGACGTTGTAAAACACGTCCACGCTGATGACGCCGCTGTCTTTATTCATCGGGATGTGATAAATTTGAAGCCCGTTTTGCAGCGTGATTTTCTTAAATTTCGGAAACATTAATCTTTTTTCGCCTTTCGTTTTTTGCTTGAGTTTTGCTCTGCGTCTTGGGTGCCGCTCGCTTCTTTGGCCTCTTTGGCCTCGGCATTTTTAGTTTTGGCGCTGCTTTGTTTTACGTTTTTGGCCTTGGAGCTTTTGCTTTCAGTGCTACTTTTTGGCGCGGCTTCAGTTTTAGAATTTTTACTTTCTATGTCGTTTTTTGGTGCGGCTTTAGTTGCGGTTTTATTTTTTGACGTGGTTTTAGTTTTGACAGTTTTGCTCGCCGTGCCGCTTTGTTTTGCTTTTTTGGCCTCTAAATCCTCGTTCTTTGTGCCGCTTTTCGAGAGATTTTTTGCTTCGGCGCCCTTCTGCTGCGAGGCATTCCTCTGTAAGGCGTCATTATCCTGCGAAGTATCCTTCTGCGCGGCGTCTTTTTGCGTAGCGTTCTTTGAAATTTTGCCGCGTTTAGAGTTTGCACCGCTTTTGGAGGTAGTTTTTGAAATTTTATCCGACTTTCGATCCGTGCCGTCTTGCCTTGCGCTTTTAGCCTCTAAATTTTTGCTTTTTGCGCTGCTTCGTTTTGTATTTTTAACCTCGGATTTTTTATTATTCGCGCCACTTTTAATCTCTGAATTTTCGCTCTCTGCACCGCTTTGCTCGATTGATCTTTGATCCGTCGCGGTATCTGCGCTTACCAAGGCGTTTAAATTTGCCGAAGTATCGGAATTTTCACCCGTTTCGGAGATTGAGTCTGTTTGAGCGCTAGGAATTTCATCTGCTTGAACGCTCAAAATTTCATCTGTTTTAGCGACGGGAATTTTATCGGCTTGGGCGCTCGATATTTCGCTTTTTCCGTCGTTAGAATTTTCGTCCGCATCCTTGCTTTCGGGCGTGTTTGAAATTTCGCTCGTTTCCTCGCCTTCGGCCGTACTTGAAATTTTATCCGTTTTAGCATCCGCCTCTTTGTCTTCGTAAGTGCTCAAATCCGCGCCGTTGTCGCGATTTTCGGCCTGATCGCCTCTGATGCCGTATCCTTCGCCCGCGCGATCTTTTAAATTTACCCCAACCGCCTCGCTGATGCTATTAAAGCCGTCTGCGCGCAAAAGCTCCGCCAGCCCCTCGTTGATCGATTTTGCGACGAACGGGCCCTTGAAGATAAAAGCGGTAAAAATTTGAACCAGGCTCGCGCCCGATTTGATACGCTCGTAGGCTTCCTGCGCGCTGTCTATGCCGCCGCAGCTGATTAGGATCGTGCGACCGAAGAGTTCGCGAGCGACCTGTGCGAAAAGCTTTCGCGATTTTTCGGTGATCAGTCTGCCGCTTAGGCCGCCGAAGTCCCTAGCATTGGGACTTAGCGAATAATCAACGCTGGTGTTGTTTATGATGATGCCGCTTGCGCCGCTTTGCACCGCGCACTCGCACAGTGCGATCGCCTGATCCGCGCTCATATCGGGCGCCAACTTTAAGACGAGCGGCCTGTTCGTGATCTTTTTCATCGCTCCGATCAGCTCGCTTATGAAGCTGTTTTCTTGCAAAGCGCGCAGATTCGGGGTGTTCGGCGAGCTTACGTTGATGATGAAAAAATCGCACAGCCCGTTAAATTTACGGCCCAAGGCTTCGTAATCGCTTAGCGCGTCCTCGTTCGAGGTGGCCTTATTTTTGCCGATATTTGCGGCGATCGGGATTACAAAAGGATAAATTTTTCGCACGCGACGCTCGATAACATCGGCGCCTTCGTTGTTAAAGCCCATCGCGTTTTGGATGCTCTGCTCGCTAACGAGGCGAAAAAGTCGCGGCTTTTCGTTGCCGCTTTGAGGACGCGGCGTAAAGGTGCCAAAATCGATGTGTCCGTAGCCGAGAGCTGCCAGCGGCGCGATCATCGTGGCGTTTTTGTCGAATCCGCCCGCGATACCTACGGGGTTATCGAAGCTG